>DAOLCW010000040.1:0-27051 GCA_035327665.1 Kiritimatiellia bacterium | reverse complement strand
CGCTCGCGGAAAGGTCGAACGTGCCCCCGCCTTTGGCCGAGCTGAAATGGGTTTCGTCGAGGGAGAAGTTGGCCGCCGAGGAGATGCCGCCCACGATGATATTCCACGAATAGGACTGGGTGTTGTCCCAGTTCGAGATCACGCTGTCGTCGATGAACACGGTCGTGGTGGCGCTGATCGTGGCCGAACCGCTGTTGTTGATGAAGTCGCGATTGGCGGTATTGGATACATCGCCCAATTTTACCCGGAGGGCCGACCCGTTGTTCATGGTCAGGGAGGAAACATTGAGGCGCCCAATTGTCGAGGCATCATTGCCGGGCCGGACCGTACCGGTCACGGTCAAGCCAGCCACGGAACCGCCGCCCATGAGGGTCGCCCCGGAGGAAACCGATACGGCCGAGCTGGTGTTGGTGCCATTCTGAACCAGGGTGCCCGCGCTCACCGTGGTGTTGCCACTGTGGGTGCTGGTGCCGGTCAAGATTTGCGTGCCCGCGCCCGCCTTGGTCAAAGAAAGCACGCGAGAACCATCATTGATGGCACCGCTGAAGGTCGTCGAACCGGCGGAGGGCGATACGGTCAGCGTACGGTTCGCTGAGCCATTCGCCGTCACGGTGCCCGCTCCGGCGAGGGAGGCAATGGTGTTGTCGAAATAGACATCGATCGTCGAACCGGCCACCATGGTCACCGCATTGTTGGCGCTCAACGCGCTGACATTGGAAAGCCGGAGCGTACCCGTGTCCACATTCACCGGCCCGGTGTAGCTGGAATTATCGGCGCTGAAGTTGATCGTCCCGGGATCGGTGTCCACCGTAATCGCGCCGCTGCCGGCCAAGCCGCCGCTGAAATTCAGGAAGCTGGAAGCTCCGCCGACTGCGCTCAAGGTCACCGCTTTATTAAAGGTCACGGTTCCGCTCAACGAAACCGAGGTGTTCCCGCTGTGGCTGATCATGGCCGTGCCTGAACTGCCCGAGGCGACGGTCACATTGTTGGCATGCGTCCGTCCCGAACCGCTGAATGCCAGTTCGACGTTCGCGCTTCCCGACGTATCGCCCACCGTCACCGCGCCTGCACCCAGAGAAGCGGCATTTCCGGTGGAAAGCACCGTTCCATTGAGAACACTGAGACCGCCATTGAAGGTATTCGCCGCACTAACACTCAAAATCCCCGGTCCGACCTTGGTCAAACTGTGTGCCCCCGAGATGATCCCGCTCATCGTCAGTGTATTCGCATCGACCCCCACGCTGGAATTAGCGCCCATATGGATCGCGCCGGAGAGCGTGTTGTCGCCACTGATGCTGCGAATCACCCCGCCTGCGGAAAGGCCCGTTCCCGAAACCCCCATGCGCTCGCCCGAAGAAATACCCCCAATGATTTCAAAGGCCGCCCCGTTGGCCACAATGTTGCTGCCGGTGGCGTTGCCGAGGCCGCTGCCATGGGTGATCCGGATCGCTCCGGCATTGATGAAGCTGTTACCGGAAAACGAGCTGTTTCCTCCCAGGGTCAGTGTGCCCGCCCCTTCCTTGGTCAAGGTACCCGAACCGCTGATCACCCCATCATAGGTAAAGCTGTCGGTCCGGTTGAAAACCAACGCCGCATTGTTCACGATGTTCGCCGCCACCGAGCCGCTGGTTCCCCCCGCACCGATCTGTAGCGTGCCCGCGCTAATCGTAGTCGCGCCATTGTAGGTATTGTTTTGACCCAGCACCAACGTTCCTGCTCCTTGCTTGGTCAAGGTTCGGGTTCCACCCGTTTCGGTGACCACCCCGGAAAGGGTAAGGGTGTTTGCGCTTACCGTGATGATGCGGTTGCCGGTTAAGGTCCCGGTTCCGCTGAGGGTGAGAGGATTGGATCCAACAAAGGTGGGGTTGCCCGTGACCGAATAATCATTGGCGGCGGTGATGCTGCCCCCGGAAGTGTTGTCGAAGGTGCCTGATCCGGTGGTAAAGGTTCCCGAACCCAATGCATTGTTGTGATTGATGTTTAATTGACCGCCACTGATCGAGGTTCCCCCGCTGTGGGTATTGTTCCCGGAAAGGGTCATCGTGCCCGCACCACCCTTGGTCAAAACACGCGCACCTCCAGTTTCGCCAAGAATACCGGACAAGATCAGATTGTTGGCGGACACGTTGAGGGTACGGTTGGCATTGAGAGTTGTGTTTCCGGAAATCGTCAGGTTATCGGTTCCCGCAAAGGTCGAGTTGCCATTCCACGAAACCGCATTGGCGACGGTTAGCGCTCCGCCCGAGGTATTGTCGTAGGTATTCGCACCCGGGGTAAATGTTCCCGTCCCCAGTGCATTTGCGTGGCCAATATTCAAACTCCCCGCAGTGATGGTCACACCAGCGTGGTTGTTGTTTCCGTTGAGGGTCAAGGTCCCCGTTCCATTCTTCGTGAGAAGCCGACTCCCGGAGGATTGAGTTACCTGCCCATTAATGGTCAATGTGCTGCCCGAAACCGTAAGCGTTCGATTGCCGCTACCCAAGTTGAACTCGCCATTGATGACCAGCGGATTCGATCCCCCGAAGGTCGTGGCCGCATTGACATTCACGTTATTTCCAATGGTTCGGCTCCCCCCCGAGGTGTTATCGAACGTGTTTCCAGACTGAATGGTGTAGGCTGCAGACCCAAGGGCGTTGTTGTGATTGATGTTCAAGGTACCGCCGCTGGCGTTCTGGGTCACTCCGCCGCTGAACGAGGAATTATCCCCCGACAAGGTCAAGGCATTCGCACCCGACTTCGATAATCCCGCCGAACCGCTCAGGCTGCCTCCCAGTGCGACATTCCCGGTCTGAGCCTGCACATCCGTGGCCGCGCTGACCGTCAAATTGTTGTTGATGGTTTGGAGGTTGGAGGAGTCGTTGCGAATCAGCGAGTGGATGTTGAGGGCATTCCCGCCCACGGTGAAGGCCGCCGCGCCGGAGTTGAAATAGATGCTCCCGAAATCGCTATTCGCCGTGTAGTTGACATTGGGGGTGGTCCGGGTGCTACCCGCAAATCGCATGATGCTTGCCGCTCCAGGCTCGGGATACAGATCCCCAACCCAGTTTTCCTCGGTCAGGGTGTTGTCGTTTGCGCCCCCGCCATCCCATGTCGCATCGGTGGGACGTGGAACCAAGGTCGTCGCACTCGCGGTGGCGGCCGGGGAGTAGTAGTCGTTGTTGATGGAATAAAACGCGTAATAATAGGTTGTGCCCTGAGTGAGAGAAGTATCGTTATGGGAAGTGCCACTGCCCTTGTAGATGACCGTGGCCCCATCAATCATATCCGAGACGCTGTAGGCTGTGCCTTGGGTGGGATGAGTGGTGATAGCCGTTGTTTTTCGCAGGATGAGGGTATCTTTATCTCCTCCGGAATTGCCACGGGTCCATGAAAGATTGATTTGATCGGTCGCAACCGGGTCGGCGTCCTGACTGGTCGGGCTGTTCAGCGCAGAGACGGTAACGGAAAGAGAGGAGCCGTTGCCATTGGGGGACATCTGGGCGTAGCTTGAACTGCTTGCTTTATACCAATACCCATCACCGTAGGGGGAGCCGTATCCCATTTCCATTGCCCAATACCACGTACCCACCTGATTGAAGGTACCCGATGTGCGGGTTCTGTTGTTAACATTGACATAGTCGGTCCAATCCGATGCGGTACCGCCCGAGACATCGGCATTGTTGAATCTCAACCAGAGCCGGGCACGGCCCCAGTTGCTTTCGAGGGTCGACCATGCATCCAGTCCGAAGGTCAGTCCGCCGTCGCCGAGGAAAATCGTCGCGGGCGCCTGCGGTGTTGCCGACTCTCCGGTATTCCGCGCCCGGGGCATCTGGGTGGTCTCGCTGACTTGAGCGCCGGGGGAGTAGTAGCTAAAGTTTTCCGAGTAGAACCGGTAATAGTAGGTGGTGTTGGGCAGCAAGCCCGTGTCGTTAACAGAGGTGGCGCTACCGCGATAGATCACCGTGCCGGATCCTATCGTGTTTCCGGAATTATAGGTACTTCCCTGAGTCGGCGCTGTAAAGTTGCTGGACGTGGACCGAACGACCATCACATCGCGACCGCTCCATCTGGCCCAACTGATGTCCATGCGCGTGGCCGGATTCTGTGACAGCGAGGGATTATTGGCGGCAAGCGAGGTCGGGTCGCCGAGAGCCTGTACATTGTAGCTCATCACCACTCCGCCGGTATTCCAGGATCCGCTCATGTTCACCCAGCCGGAAGAGACCGCGTAACGCTTGTAGGGACTGCCGCCTTGATACTCGACCATCAACCCCCAGTACCAAACACCGGTGGAGTTAGCCTGCGGAGCAAAAGGGCGATGTGACTGACCGGCCCCGGAATTAGCGGCCAGCCAAGCCCCGGTAAACACAGCTCCGCCGGTGGAGGCCAAATTCTGACTGCCCTGCCTAGCCACCACATTCATCCCGTTTCGAGGGTCGCCAAATGCGGTGTTGTCTACCCAAAGAAAAGGCATCTGCGGAGTGTCGCCCAGATATACGCCGGTAGGGGAACTTACCAGATTCGCCCAGCCACCGGCAAAGGCGCTGGACATCGGGAGCAACAGGAGAATCAAGGCAATGAATGCAGGAGAAATCCGTTCGTTTTGAAAAGAAGAGGTTTTCATGATGAATATCTTCAAAAATCGTTCAGGAAAAGAAGCCCATACCACATGAGGTTTCTTGGTTCCGCAATACGCTGAATCAGGCGTTCGATACATATCATTCACAGCTATACCCCGTAATCCCTCAACAGACTCAAGTTGCTCTCCCAACTTCCAGACAACGCGCCGTCCCTCAATCGTGGAAAACCCGAAGGGGCACTCCACTTTATCAGTGTACGAAACCTTCCTTGTGGGAGATACTTCGGAAGTCCGCCAACTCACAAAAATACGAAACAATCGTCCATATGTTAAGCCAATTTTAGGGGAAAGTGTAATCGACATTGAAAAAGCGTTTCGACACGCCTTGGATGTGGCTTCCTTTGCAGCAACTTTAGGTGAGATACCCCGCGAGGGTGTGCCTTGCCCAGAATGGCGGATTGATTACACAACCGAGAGATTCTCGCTTCCCCCACAACGGAAAGGGGAGCATGTAAAAAATTTGCGCAATGTGTTTACAGTGAGGACGTTAGGAGTCCTTTCTGGCGCAATTAAAGCAGGGCAGGACCGAAAACACCCTCGCTCTTGTGCTAATCTGACACGCCAAGCCTTTTTAGGATCTGCACGGCCTGAGTTTCGACTCCACCGGAAATGAGTAGTACCCTCCTGGCGAGCTCTTCAGCGTGCCGGGAATACTCGGGATCAGCGTCCAGGTGTGCAGAAAGGATGCCTGCGGCTTCGAGCATCCAGTCCGTACGATGGGAAGCAGCCTGCACCGCCCGGCGAAGATGGTCGAGGCCCAAAGAAAGATCGCCCGCACCAATGAGGGCCTTTCCGTAAAGGTAGTGAACCTCTGCGGCATCGGGGCGGTATTTAAGGACGTCGGCCAAGGCGGGCACGGCTCGACCAGGCTGGTCCAGCTCCAACCACACATACGCAAGGTTGACTTTCGCCTCCAGCAACCCCGGATCTTCACGCAGAGCCCGGGTAAATCGCCTTTCCGCTTCCATGGGAAGACCCTGTTGCATGGCAACTACTCCCCACGCGCTCCAAGCCCGACCAAGCCGCGGGCGCTGACGAACAACCTCCTCCAACTGAAGCGAGGCTTCGTCCAAATCTCGGAGTCCCATCAGAACCAAACCGAGATGATAGCGAGCCTCGGTGAGGGCAGGATTGACGGTGAGCGCTCGCCGGAACAAATCTACAGCTTGAACACCTCGACCCTGTTCGTATTCCAAATAACCCAGATTGTTCAAGGCTCCTGCGTGATTTGAATCCAAGGCAAGTGTTTGCTCATAATAAGCTCGTGCCCGTTCCCGAGCCCCACGATGCTGCCATATAAGCCCCAAATGATTGAGGGATTCAGGTAAATAGGGATTGAGGTCCAGCGCTTTTTCAAAGGCCGATATGGCCTCGTTGAGGTCTCCATTCAAAAACAAGAGCCTCCCCCAGGTTTGATGAAGAGACGCATTGTGGGGCATCAGAGAAGAGGCTGACGAGATGGCAGCGATCGCTTCGGGTATGGCTTGGCGGCGCTCGAGGTAGTCAGCTTGCAAGGTATGAAGCAACCACGATGGCGCAACAGCAAGATCAAGGGCATCCTGATGCGCGGCCTGAATGTCCCCCACCCCCACGGCCGCCACCTGCCTCGCAGCAGCATGGATACGACGGGCGATATCTTCAAGGCGGGCGGAATAACCTTCCTGTTCCCGGAACACTCTCATCTTGAGAAATTGCCCGACCGCAGACCATGATGCCTGAACAATGTCAGGCTGCATATTCAACCCTCTCAACGGATCAGGCGGATTTGTGCCCGATGATGACAAGTCCAACAACCGCGACACCACCGGAGCGATCTCAGCGACGAGCGATGTCATACCGGATACAGAGAAGTGAACATGCTCCAACCAAACCGGATCGAACGAGGATTGACCAAACGAGAGGAGGGGCCGGACATCCACCAGAGTTCGAGAAGGATCCTGAAGTGCAATTGCGGAAACAATCTCCGCGATTTGCTTATCCGCCCGAAAACGATAACCATCCCAGAGACAGGCCTGCTCAAACCAATGCATTGCCTCATCATGCTCATCCATAGCAACGAGAGCCGCAGCTAGCTGATAGGCAGTTTCCGCGTGTCCGGGAACGAGCATCAGTGCGGCGCGCCATGCCGCAAGGGCAACTGGCAGCTCGTTTTCCTGGCTTGCACGGCGGGCCTCTGAAACATGAGCTTCCCAACGTTGACGGTCATGGTAGGAAAAGGACTCCGGCAAAAAGGAATGAAGAGGAGGCCAGTCGGAAAGATTCACTGCGGGAGTTACAAACACGACCGGAATCCCCTGACGACCAGCGACCTCTGCGAGATCGGCCATATTCCGCCGGAAATGGGCGTAGGTCCTCTTGACGCGCGAATCGGTGAACCTCACCGGAGAATCAACAAAATGATCCAGTCCCTTCCATTGCGGGGGGACGCCGGAACGCCACCAACTCGCCTGACTCGCGGTTAACCAGCGGAAAAGTGCGCTTCGGGTTCGCAACCACCGATCCATGCGAACCATTGCAGTGGAGGCGCGAAATCCGCCAAAAACCCCCGCTGCACCGTAAGGTCCAATCACTTCATTGTTTCCGGCATAAATAAGAATCAGATCGGGTTGATACTCAATCGCCTCCAAGGTAATCTCTCTTAAAAGGTGGGAATTGATCATGGTCATCGTGCCGTCGATGACATCAAGCTCTAGGCCGGGATACTGTGTACCCAAGTGTGCCGCCAACATCCGGGCCAGTCCGAACTCTGGATGCGGGAAGCCCATGGCTGCAGATTCACCCAGCACAAGAATTCTTTGCGTTGCCTCGTTTTTTTCGCGCAGGAACAAATTCTGCGCAGGCAGCCGGGCTTGGCCGGGGTGAAAAAACGTATAACCATAGTAGGGATTGTCCCTTACCCAGACGACGTTCTCCCGCATTTCCTCCACGAAAAACGTAGTCGGTGGAAACGCCACCGTGGACCGGACCACGACCTCACCCATGACAACCAGCATCAAAGGAAGCCCCATGGCGATAACACGAAACCACCTTATGCGCGTTGCGGCAACACGCGCCGACCGATTTGCTGGGCTTTCGCACTTCACTACGATTATGCTATGCCATACCCGTGGAAATTGCACAACAAAGCGCTTTAGAGAGGGCGATTCATTCTACCGCTTTGCGGCCTCTGGGAGGGTTGTTTTTAATCGCAGCGGGGGTGCGGGGAATCTACGTACTAGCCTGCATGCGTTATCCGGAATTTATGGTTCCACTGATCGATGCATCCACCTACGACACCTTCGCACGCCAATGGGTGGAATTCGGCCAGCGTGACTCCACAACCGTCTGGCATGCCGCCTTTTACCCCATCTTTTTGGCTGCAGTGTACCGCTTGTTTACCCCGTCCATCTTTGCCGCCCTTCTTATTCAGTCCGCCCTGGGTGCGGCGGCGTGCTGCGGAGTGGCCCTGATCGCTCGTCGCTGTTTGGGTGAAAAGGCGTTTTGGCCTGCCGGTTTGATGGCTGCCGGTTATGGACCCTTGATCTTTTATGATGCACAACTCATGCCTGCGGGTTGGGCCTTTTTCTGGAGCGTCTTGATCATGGCCCGTCTCGTTCATCCCGAGCCGGGCAACCCGTGGGTTCGCGGCATCCTGCACGGTGCGCTATGCGCAGGTGCAGCGCTGATTCGCCCCGAACTTCTGGTCGGTTATGTTGGCGGGCAGGCTCTACTCTGGATCAACACCATAGCGAAAAGCAAAGTTTCCCGCCAATGCTCACCTATTGTTGTACTTACCGCCGTTACAACATTTCTCGTGCTGGTGATGCCGGTCGGCATCATGAATCGACCATGGACCGGCACATACACCTTGGGGTCGGCCAACGGGGCTCTGAACCTGTATCTGGCAAATGCTCCCGAGGCTTGTGACACCATGTTGGCCAGACCGGGACCCACCTATGATCGAATCGTAAACCTACCCAAACAGGCTGGACTGAGATCGCCTTCAGAACAAAATCAATTCTTCCGAGAACGATTCATCACGCGTGTGAAGGAACATCCCGCCGACGTCACGCGCCACTTGCTGCGCAAGGCCGCCATGCTCTTCAACGGCTATGAAGTGCCCACGGATCTGGATCTGTACTCAGCACGCCCTCCGGCTTGGTTTGCGCAAGGAATGATGTTTCCCATCGGGAGAGGCGGCTTCCCCTTCAGCCTGCTGGTGCTACTTGCCGGTCTGGGGATATCCCGGGCTGCCCATCAAAAACTAATGCGAGTTTACATCGTGTATGGCTTGATCGCCGCATGTTTGATTCTTCTCATGCCAACCGCTCGTTATCGCTTGATACTATTGCCACCCTTATTTGTGCTCGGTGCGGGCGGTCTATTACAATTGCTCGATAAACAAACCTGGCGAAACCTGCGGAGACAACCCGGCGTGGTCCTGACCCTGGGGCTGCTCCTTTTTCTCCAAATTGCCCCACTCCCTCTTTGCCGGCTGGACTGGAATTTTGCTGCCGAGAGAGAACGAATGATCGCCCAACGAATGGAGGATCCCATCACAGCCACGGAAAAGCTGACACGCATCCAACAGACCCATCCTGAAGACCCACAGCTATATTACTTTCTGGCCTACTTCGCCTGGCAATTAGGGGAACAGGAAACGGCCCGGCACCACCTCCTTGCCGCGCTTGAATTGGCACCGGACTTTGCCTACGCCCTGCTACTAAAGGCGGAAGTTGACGCCCATCAAGGGGAGTTAACCGCAGCGCAAAAGGCGCTGGAATCAGCAACCCGTTCAGACCCGGACCTTGAGGAAGCCTACCTGCGGCTGGCCCTGATTCACGCGCAAGCGGGCGACTTCAAGGCGGCACGAGACACCTTGCAACGGCTCCTTGCCTACCGGAATCATCATCCGATAGCCTTGCATATTCTGGCCGATCTCTATATCCAGAACATGCAAGCGTCACGCGCAGCCACCTTGCTGGAAAAGCTGCTTGAAAAAAATCCAGACCAACCGGATCTCCATGCAAGTGCAGCACAAGCGGCATGGCAACTGCAACGCATCAGCCAAGCACGCCATCACGCGTTGGAAGCTCTGCGACTTCAACCGGATCATTCTCGGGCCCGTGCACTGATGGAAGAAATGAATCGGCAATGACCATGAAGGAACATCGTTTTCTTTATCCGATCGTGATCGGAGTTGCCGTCCTTTCACTTTATGCCCAGACGTGGTCGTTCCTGTTTGTCAATTACGACGACCCACTGTATGTCGAGCATATCGGCGTATTGACAGGTTTTACCCGCGATGGGCTACGGGAAATATGGACCACCCACAACTTCGGGAACTGGCAGCCAATCACCCTGATGTCCCACGCTCTGGACATTCAGCTGTTTGATCTTCGGCCCGGAGCGCACCACCTTGTTTCAGCACTGCTTCATGCCATCAACGGCATCCTGCTGTTTGTTTTCTTCTCCCGCTGGACAGGAAACCGCCATGCCGCCTTTCTTGCCGCCTTGCTGTGGGCCATCCACCCGCAAAACGTCGATGCTGTAGCCTGGATATCACAGCGGAAAACCCTGCTTTCAACCTTGTTTGGACTATGCTCGCTCCTCGCGTACCTAAACTTCAGAATCCGGCCCACCCTCGCCAAGGCCGGGCGTGTGGTTGTCTGGCTTCTGCTCGGCTTGATGGCCAAGGGGGTATTGGTGACGGTGCCATTGATCATGATCGTGGTCATCGATCTTCTCCGCTTCCCGGGTCAACCGATGGCCCTGCCCAAAGCGCGCAGGCTAGCCCCCGGATTATTCATCTTGAGCCTCCTGTTCGGGATCATGGTCATGGTGGGCCAAGGTGCCGCAGGCTCGATCGTTCCCACCGAACGCTTCTCCATGGGCCATCGGTTTGGTCATGCCATGGACAATGTACTCCACTACGCCTTGAAACTGGTCGTGCCTACCGGATTCGCGATTCATTATCCTCCCCCGGAAGAATCTCTGGGCACTCTGCACGTGATTGCAAGCACGGCAATGATCGGCGCGGTTAGCTGGCTGGCATGGACCAAGAGAGCGACTTGGCCTTGGCTGGGCGCAGGGTGGTTTTGGTATCTCATCAATCTGGCCCCACTCAGCGGCTTGCTTGCCACCGGTCAAGCCATTCGAACGGATCGCTTTGCCTACATCCCGACCATGGGCCTGTTTTTAATTCTAGGCTGGCTCCTCCACCGGTGGCTGGCAGACCGGCGGCCAGCCCAATGGGCATTCGCATTCCTTGTTCTTCTGTTATGCTGGCGAACTGCCGTGCAGGTATCCTACTGGAGAAATGACGAAACGATCTATCGTAGAGCCTTGTCCGTGACTCGTGCCAATTCCCTCGTCCACAACAATCTCGCAGTTTATTACATTCAGACCGGACAAATGGACAAGGCGGCAGTGGAATTGGTTGAGTCTCTCCG
This sequence comes from Kiritimatiellia bacterium, assembly GCA_035327665.1. Lineage (GTDB taxonomy): Bacteria > Verrucomicrobiota > Kiritimatiellia > CAIVKH01 > CAIVKH01 > DAOLCW01. The sequence continues at coordinate 16,002 of DAOLCW010000040.1, read as the reverse complement.
CCTTTTATCCACCGATCCTCATTCCTGGGGGAATCTGGAGATGATTCTGGCCTCGCCTCTCGGTCAACGAGGTCTTCATTTCCACTTGCAGGAAGTCGCAGCAACCCATCCAAACGATCCACACTATCGACTCGTACGATTCATGATCGCCCTCGTCCAAATTCGCACAACGGATGCCCGGCGACTTTGGGAGGAGATCATGGAAGACCCGGCAAGTGACGAGGTCACAAGAAGTATCGCGCGAAGTTTTCTCGCTCAATATGAAATGCGCCATGGAGCGCTCTTCGGAGATTGGACACCTTGACTGGCTCACCTGACCAACGCCAATGGTTTGCTGCAAGCATCCTGGCCATATTTGTTCTGGCCCTCTTTTTGCCCACGGTCCGTTTTGATTTTGTGGACTGGGATGACCCGATCTTTGTGAAAAACAACCCTCTTGTATATGGTCTCACGGTCCAAAACATACAAGGCATCTTCACCTCCTACGTCACCGGAAACTATATCCCCCTGACCCTGTTGAGCTTCGCCATAAACTACGAGCTTGCCGGCATGCATCCGTGGATCTTTCACTTCACCAATGTGCTCCTGCATACCATGAACGTCCTTTTGGCCTTTTATGTACTTTTCCGACTAACCGGCGATGCCCGTCTCGCATGGTTCGCAGTCGCATTCTTTGGCCTTCACCCCTTGCGGGTTGAGTCCGTGGCATGGATTACCGAACGCAAGGATGTTCTCTTCGCCTTTTTTTATCTCGGATCCCTCACAAGTTGGCTGATATTTCGCGACACCGGCAACCGACGCGCTTGGACCATTGCCCTCGGCTTGTTTATATGTTCCGGACTTGCCAAGCAACAGGCCGTCAGCCTGCCCGTAATTTTGCTACTCGTCGACTGGTATACAAAGCGTCTCCAGCGCCGTACATGGCCTGCGCTACTCCCGTTTTTTATTCTAGCCGCAGGCTTCGCCATCATCGCTGTGTTTGGACAATGGACCGCCGACTCCTTAAAGGCCGGTCCCATGTTCTCGCCACTTCACCGTGCGTTACTGGCCAGCCATAGCCTCGGATTTTACATGGGAAAACAGATCTGGCCCTACCCCTTGTCCGCCGTCTATGAATTTCCCGCAAATGTTATTGCCCACAGCGCATTTTCCCCTCTGTTGACAATCACAATCTGCGGACTCTTCATCTGGTTCTGTCGCCGGAACCGGGATGCGCTTTTCGCGGGAGGATTCTTTTTCATCACCCTGCTTCCCATGCTCAATCTTTTTCCCGCCGGAACCCAAGTGGTCGCCGACCGGTTTACGTACCTTCCATCCATCGGCGCCGGTATGCTCGTGGCCTTGTTGGCTGACCGAATTGTAAAAATTTCGCCCTCAAACCGAAGGCTCCGATGGGGAGTTCGCGGAGTGTTGATTGTCGGGCTGGCGACGTTGGCCACAGCAACCAGCCTTCGCAACCGGGTATGGCAAAACAGCTATACCCTTTGGAGTTCCACTCTGCGCGTCATGCCGGAATCATACACGGCTCTTCTCAATCTGACCGCATGGCACCTCAACCATGATGAGCCGGAAGAGGCCATGACCCTCGCGGAGCGGCTGGTCGATATCCATCCGGATCTGGCCGATGGCTATATGATCCGTGGCCTCGTCCATCAACGATCCGGGAATGTTGACGCCGCTCTCGCCGACTTGACGCGGGCCTTGGTAATCGACCCGAACGAACCCATGCTTTATCTGCATCGAAGCTCCCTGTTCGAGGCCAAAGGAATGTCCCGAAAAGCCATTCAAGACATTCAACGGGCGATCGAACTCAATCCCAGACACGCTCACGCCTGGCACGACCTTGGCACCCTGCACGCAAGCAACCACCAGTACCTCGAAGCCATCGCCGCCTTCACTCAGGTGCTCACCCTTCAGCCGGGACAACCCGATGCCCTCTTCAATCGCGCGCGCGCGCTCGAGCTTTCCGGTCAACCAGATGCAGCCTTACGCGATATCAACGAACTCCTCTCCCTCGCTCCCGGCCAGCTAAATGCCCGGTACCAAAGGATGTTGATCTTCAAGGCCATGAAAAACTTCCCCGGGGCACGCCATGACGCCCGCTATTTAATCGACCATCACATTGAGGTGCCCAAGGAAATTCTCGATGCCATCGGCCTCTAATCCGTCTCGAACCAGTTCACCTCATCACGTGTCAACCATACGTTGCGACCTATAGGATCGATCGCAAACGCCTGCGAATAAAACATCCGCGCACGATCGTATAAACCCTCTTGAAGCAATAACCCCGCCATGCCGTAGGCCGCCACCGGATCGTCAGGATCAAGGGCTAAAGCAACCGCGAAATACCCGGCAGCTTCATTGAACCCTCCGTTTCGCCACGCCGCAATGCCCGCGCGCGCAGCCAGCTTCGAGTCAACCGGGACCATCCCCCTCGCTCGCTCCACAAAAGGCATGGCCTCAGCAAAGTTGTTCTCTCGCAAAAGAAGGTCCAGCAGCACAATGACGTTTTCCGGGACGTACGGATCCAGCTCAATCGCATAACTCAAATGAAACAGTGCTTGCTCGCGGTCACCCTGACGAATCAGAAGACGGGCGAGATCATGGTGGGCCTGCCCGCGCCACGATTGAAAGGATAGCCCCACGGTAAATGCCTCGATCGCAGCCTCATCACGCCCTTGCAGTTCCTCAATCAGAGCGAGATTGAACCAGGCGAGGGCATAATCTCCCGCAAGAGCCAATGCCCGGCGAACATGCTCCGCCGCAGTCTCCAGATTTCCCTCGGCGAGATGGACATTGGCCAAACCATTAGCGACCACGGGATTACCCGGCGCCAGAATCACCGCCTCTTCATACATTCTCCGGGCCAAGATCACATCGCCACGAGTTAGCGCCCGCTGAGCAACCGCGACCCGCCATGCAGCGTGATAGTCCACCCGCTCGGAGCAGAACGGCCCCGGTAGACTGATGAGAACCGCAAGGGCCATTGAGGCCGCCCACACGATCACCGCGCGACGAACATTCACCAGCCGCACGGAATCCCAAAGATGAGTGGCTCCACCCGCACTCATCACCGCAAGCAAGGGCAAAAGGCCGAGACGATACTCCGAGGTGACTCGAAAGATGATGCCGGCCAATATACACCCCAACGTTACGCCATAAAACCACGGGGGGAAACGTCTCCGATTTACGACCCAACCGACCAAGGCCAAGGGCACGAGGAATCCCCAAGGAAAACCGAATCCCCCCATCCGCCAAACCAACCCGCGCAAAAGAGGAGAGACCTCGTGACTGACGTAAGGAGATAAGTCTCCACCCGGCTCACGTCCACTTGTTATCTGTGCAACCTTTTCAAACCATCGGAATACCCATCGCAAGGGCTCATGACCCAAGGAATAGAAAGCCCGCTCCGAGAAAAACGCACGTTGATCTTTCAATGAAATCGCATCGTGAGCGCGCGCCCAACGAACGATCCGGTCCCACCCGGGGCCAGGTCGTGGATTTCGTTGCTCGCAGGATTCGCCGTGATGGGTCAAATAGAGGATTTGGGAATCCTGGGCTGGAAAAACCGTAAACACCTTCACATTAGAATAGACAAATAACCCCAACAGCAACCCAACCGACATCGACCCTGCGACCGCACGACCGAAAAGGCGAACCCTCTCTTTTGAGGACACCTGGGGCGATCCGAACAGGAGAAAGGCTGCCAAACCTCCTGCTCCTCCAGCCATCAAAACAGGATGAACCCATCCCGCGACCACAAAACATCCCCCAGCGACAAACCATGCCCAAGGCAAGTTCCGGCGACACAACCAGTCAAACCCCAGAATCAATCCTACCATCCCGCAAAACGCCCATGACGCCGGACTAATTTGAAACGCAAAAAAAATCAGGGGCCCATTTAATGCGGTTACGATTCCTACCCACCATCCCCACCTTCGGGAGTATCGAGCCCCGCACCAGGCGCTCAATACACCACAAGCCAACGCAACCAAGACGGCTTGGAGCATATACAAAAACCAAAACGAGGCATTGGTTACAAAATACACCAAGGCTACAATCAGAAAATACCCCGCCGCGTGCCGGAAGACATCCGGAGACAAACCCTGACCATGAATCCAATGTCGAGCCCAGGCATCGTACGCCTCAGCGGTCAATACTGGAAACGATCCGAGCAGGTGACCTTGCAACCCCATTGCGTAAACAGACTGAACCACCAACGAAAGCGCGACAATCAGCCAAGAAAGCCGATCATTCCGCCGGAGGAACTTCATGGAAGGCGGATGTGTAGTCATCATCGATTCAGTCATGTGCCTCCTCTATAGTCCATTTGTAGACGTGTTTCAACTTACTGAGCAGTGAACTGGTTTTGCACAGACCTAAACGTTACCGAAAACGATCGTCACGGACGGGGTCAGCCCTTAAAAACCAAATCTAGCTCCTTGCCGTCACCCCCCGCAACTTGTGACCCAGCGAAGCCCGGAAAGGACGAAGACAAATGGGTTCTAAAGCCTGGAAAAGTGGATGGATGGACCAACTGAAGGTTGAAGCGTATTTCATTTTTTCCCAGCAATAATCCTTTACAGGTGCATTTATATCCACGAATATTTGCTTATGAAGCGTGATTTTTGGAACACATTGGTGGCTTGGAAAAACCAACCGACCCGGAAGCCCCTCTTGATTCAGGGGGCGCGGCAGGTCGGCAAGACCTGGCTTTTGCGGGAGTTTGGGCGTCGTGAATTTGAACGGTTGGTCCTGTTGGATTTCGCGGAGGACAAGAACCTGGCGGGGTTTTTCAGTCGCGACCTGAAGCCCGACCGGATCCTGACCGATTTAAGCGTATCCCTTGGCCGGTCCATCGACCTCGGAACGACCCTGCTGGTTTTTGACGAAGTCCAGCGCTGCCCCGACGCGCTTACCTCGCTGAAATATTTTCATGAGGCATATCCTGAGGCGTGGATCTGTGCTTCCGGTTCCTTGCTGGGCCTGGGGTTGTCGGAGCAGGACTTTCCCGTGGGCAAGGTGCAGCGCGCGTGGATGCGGCCGATGCATTTTTTTGAGTTTCTTGAAGCCCTGGACGAAACGCTCCTGCGCGATCACTTGGCGGAATGCGGGGCGAGGCGAATCGCGCTTGCCCCGCCGATTCATGCCAAGGCGTTCGACTTATTCAAGGAGTTCATGATTACCGGGGGACTTCCTGAAGTGGTGGACCGGTACCGGGCGTTGCGGAATGATCGTCCGGTGGCGTTTCGGGCCGCGCGTTCGCTGCAGAAGGAATTGATCGCTTCGTATCTCGACGACATCGCCAAGCACGCCGGCAGTGTAAGCGCGATCAAAATTGCCGCGCTGTTCAACAACATTCCGGTGCAACTGGCCCGAGAAACGGCGGGTATCCGCAAGTTTTTCTTCAAGGATGCCGTCCCCGGCTCCTCCAACTACGCCACGCTGGAGAGTCCATTGGAATGGTTGGTTCGCGCGGGACTGGTGCATCGTATCCCGATCTGCCGGACCATCCGTCAACCGTTGAAGGCCTATGCTGAATCCAATGCGTTCATGCTTTACCTGTTCGACACGGGCATTCTTGGGGCGATGTTGGATCTCGACCCGGCGGTGATCCACCGCTATGCCTTCGGGCAGTTTAAGGGCTTTCTCGCAGAAAATACGGTCCTGCATGAACTCGTTTGCGCGGGACTCGATCCCGTTTTCACCTGGCGGGGAAAGACCGCAGAGATTGAATTTGTGATCGCCCGTGGAGAAAACATCGTACCGGTGGAGGTCAAGTCCGGCCTCAATACCAAGGCGAAGAGCATGAAGGTCTACCGGGACACGTATCATCCACCCCATGCCGTCTTGTTATCCGGTACCGGTGCCCATCAGTTCGATAACGGATTGCTGCATGCCCCCCTGTATTTGGCCGGAACCATCATCGGGGTCACTTAAAAACCAAATCTAGCTCTTTTCCCGTCGCCCCCGCAACGTGTGTTGTGAATTCAGGACCTTGGGAAACCGGTGGATGAGGAGATCCGAGCGTAAATGACATCGGGCGCATCTGTCTGCCGGCGGAGGCTCAGGGGGCGGCGATCCGATCAATCAGGTCCGGAGCGAGAGAGCGGTAATGCTTAATGTTAAACGTATAGATGCGGTCAAATGCCCCGGAACGGGCGGTTTCGATCAGGAGGGCGTCATAAACAATTCCTCCGAAGAGCCCACGTGAGACGCAGGCCTCCACAGCTTTTTCGTGTGTGGCTGTAGAAGGACAGAGAAGCTTGAAGCTTGCCTGGATGTTCTGCCGGATCATCGAGGAGGCCTCGCTTGGGGTGATGCGGGGCTGGACCGGAATCGAGGTCAGGGCGGAAAAAACCTCGGCGAGGCTGTGGGCGGAGCAATAGCCTTCGCACGTCCCGGCGGCGACATCCTGAAGAATCACCACGGCCCGGGGAAAATGCGGGTGAGCCGCCACGCACCCGGCGACGAGCACCGAGGAGTCGCAAAAAACCTTCATTCGGTAAGCCCATGAACCTTTTGATCGCGGAGAGCGCGGCTCGATTCCACCGCGGAGAAAAGATCCCCGGTCGCCACGCCGCGGTGAACCAGAAGGGGGCCGTCCTGCACGAGCGGAGCGGTGAGCTGCTCAGGCACAAGCACAATTTCATCCGCCTCCACCCTGAGCTTCATCGACGTTCCGGGAACAAGCCGGAACCGTTTACGGACCGCCTTCGGCAAGACCACCCGCCCAGCACGATCAATCGTCAGCACAGTTTTCATGCCATTAATAATACCAGATACCATTTATTTTGTCAAAAAACAGTTCGGGGACTCAGCGGCGAAGAATCGCCGCTGAGGCTTCAGGTTACTCTCGGGGTCAGCCCTTAAAAACCAAATCTAGCTTGCAAGTGTTTTTCGATTCGTTAAAGTCGAATCATGGCACGTAAACCTCGCCTTCTTTATCCTGGTGCGATCTACCATGTCACCTTTCGGGCGCTGCATGGTCAGGAACTTTTTACCACGCCCGGGGACCGGAGAAGGTTGCTGGAACGGTTGGCCATCGCCCGGGATGCCTACGAGGTTCGCATCTATCTTTACTGTTTGATGCCCAACCACGTACACCTTTTGGTGGAAACGCCCAAAGCCAACCTTGATCGTTTCATGGGCAGTTTATTGACCTCCTACACCGTCTATTTCAACCGGCGGCATGATCGTTATGGCCATGTGGTCCAAGGCCGGTATGGAGCGCAGTTGGTTTCCGGGGATGATTACCTGCTCAAGCTTTCCCGTTACATTCACCTCAACCCGATTCGCACGGAGTATTGGGAGGGGAAATCCGTGGCCGAGAAGCTCGATTTTCTGCATCAGTTCGGGTGGAGTTCCTATCGGGCCTATGCAGGATTTGCTCCCGAACCAGAGTGGCTGGAAACCGCTCCGACACTTGAGTTGACCCGCTCGGCAACCGGCAGCGATGCGCGCAAAGCTTATCGAGACTTCGTGGAGTCGGGGGTTTCCGATGGCGGGACCGAATTCAAATCAGCCGTTCATGGGAACTCTCTGGCGATTGGCCCGGAACGCTTCTGTGAAGAGATTCGGGCAAAATATGTGGCCCTTTCCGGGAACACGGTACGAGAAGATGTCAGTTTCCGGAAAACCCGAAGCAAGGCTGCGCCAGAATCGGTTCGCGACCACGTGCAGCGTCTTCTCGGTGATGATGCGTTCCTTCTCGACAAGCCGGTTCATGGAGCCCCCCACCGGGCCCTTCTGTGCAGGGCTCTACAGCGTTATAGCGGTCTGACCCAAAGGGAAATCGCCCGCTTCATTGGGGTCGCGACCGGAGCGGCGGTCTGCACGTTGATGGCAAAGTACCGGGAAAACAAAGAGGTAACGTCAGCCCTGGCTACGTTGGACTCGGTATTTAAGGGTTGACCCTTGGTCAAGGTGGTGCCGGAGGTGGGACTTGAACCCACACGCCCTTGCGAGCGGCAGATTTTGAGTCTGCTGCGTCTGCCATTCCGCCACTCCGGCTCGGGACCATCTGTTATACAGGATTTGCATTCGCCCGCAAATGGATTTTTCTGCGTGTTCTCAAGCCGCGACCCCGTGAATGGCGGCGGGGATGGATTCCCGTCTCGCGGAACCCCTCGAGGTCGAGAGATCTCGATTGTCACGATCTTTGGCGGGCGGAGCTCCGCGACGCTGAAGACCGGAGAGGGATCGCGCATACGCCCTTAGTCGGGCCAGGGGGTGGTTTCGAGAGCTTTGGGAGGACCGAGAACGACCCGCATCGCGGAGGCTTCGCGAAGCTTGGTCCGGCTGGCCACGGTTGCCCGATTGATCACCGGCCGACGATCCTTGGCGCTGGTTCGCAGGGACATGGCCTGGCGGATCGCCGGGATGGTCATGGTGTTGACGGCAAAACGAAACCCGACATTGTTGAAGGTTCCGCTGAACATCTTATCGGTGCCGACCCCCACATCGGCGATATCGGGGATGTCGGCCATGGCAAGGTCGCGGAGGGGCGAAACCGCCGGGGGAGGCGGGGGTTCAGCCCGCCGCTGAATGATCTCGGGGGGACGACGGCGGGGAGGCCGGGCGGGGCGAACGGGAGGAGGCGGTTCATCCTCCGGCTCGGGCGACCATTCCTTCATCATCTCCTTGAGATGCCGCTCCAAGTCGGACATTTGCGCGGGCTCCGCTTCGGTTGCGGGATCACGCGGGCGTTGCCGCTCTCGCCGTTTCTTGCGCTGGGAAAACTGTCCGAGAACCCACAACACCACCACGATGAAGTAGATCAGCAACTCCAGCGGGGGGCCGCTATTGGCGAAGATGGATCGTATCCAGTCCATGGGAAAACCCTCCGGGCGCGGCCCGAGAACCACGCCCGGAGGTTTAGAGGTTACTTGCTTTTATCCCCTTTGTGTTCGTCGCCTTCGGAGAGGGATTCACGCATCGCGGTATCGGCCATGATGTTCTGGAGACGGTAGAAGTCCATCACGCCGAGCTTGCCTTCACGCAGGGCTTGGGAGATGGCCATAGGCACTTCGGCCTGAGCCTCGATGACCTTGGCTTGCATTTCCTGAACCTTGGCCCGCATTTCCTGCTCGGCGGCGATGGCCATGGCCCGGCGTCCTTCGGCTTCGGCCTGGCGAAGTTTCTTGTCGGCTTCGGCCCGCTCGGTTTCGAGCAAAGCGCCGACGTTGGCAACTTCACGGGCTCCACTCACCCCGGCCACGCTGACATCGGCGATGTCGATGGAGACGATTTCAAATGCGGTTTGGGCATCGAGGCCGCTGTTCAGCACCTTCTGGCTGATGTGGTCGGGATTTTCGAGCACGTTCTTGTACGTAGGGGAGGAACCGATGGCGCTGACGATCCCCTGGCCGACGCGGGCGATGATGGTGTCTTCGGTGGCCCCGCCGACGAGGCGGTCGAGGTTGGCTCGCACGGTGACGCGGGCCTTGACGAGCAAACGGATCCCATCCTTGGCTACCGCGTCGAGCATGTTGTTTCCTTTGGCGGGATCGGGACAGTCAATGACTTTGGGGTTTACGCTGGTGCGGACGGCGTCATAGACGTCGCGCCCGGCCAGGTCGATGGCCGCCGCCCGTTCAAAGCGAAGGGGAATGTTCGCCTTGTCGGCGGCAATCAACGCGTGAACGACTTGAATCACATTGCCGCCGGCAAGGTAGTGGGCTTCCAGTTCGTTGGTGGAAAGCTGGAGGCCGGCTTTCACCAGGCGGATGCGGGCATCGACGATGGTGTGGGGCCGGACCCCGCGCAACTTCATCGCGATGAGCGACCGGAAGCTGACATACGCGTTAGAGGTCCACGCCCGGATCCAGACATTGAGGAAGGAAACGACAATTGCGAAAAAGATCAATACGACGATACCGCCGACGATCAGGATTAAGTTCGTGACAAATGACATATCAGTGCCTCCAGAGGTGTAAGATGTAGCGAAGATACTCTGATCGGCGGGTAGTTACAAGGCCGGAGGACCGGGAAACGTAGGATCGTCCTCCGACGTTGCAAAACGCCTATTCCGGTAGGAGGTTATGAGCGATGAGCGCAGTTACCCTGGTCTTTCCTCACCACTTGTTCGACCCCCACCCTGCTCTGGCCAAACGCAGACCGGTCCTGCTGATTGAGGATTCCTTGTTTTTTAAGGATCCGGTTTGGAAGGTGGAAAGCCACAGGCTGAAAATCGACCTTCACCGCAGGTCCATGGCCGCCTACGCCACGTTGCTCCGCAAACGGGGGCTGGACGTCGAGGTGGTTCCTTACGACCCCGCGCTTACGCTTGCCCGGCACATCGAGCCTTGGCTGAAGCGTTATGCGGTCACGGAACTCCACGTGTGCGAGGTCGTTGATGATGTCTTGAACCGCCGCCTGGTTCGTGTCGCGCAAAAAATCGGCATCAAACTGGTGTGGTATGACTCGCCGATGTTCCTCAACACGGCCCGCGAGATCGACGCCTATTACGACGGAAAGTCCCGATATGCCCAAACCGACTTTTATATCCACCAGCGTAAGCGGCTGGGCATTTTGGTTGAGGGCGGCAAACCCGTGGGCGGGAAATGGACCTTCGACGCTGAGAATCGCAAGCGCTGGCCGAAGGGGCGGCACCCCCCGCAAGTTTACCGTCCGGCCGCGGGGCCTTACCCGGTAACCCATCAAGAGGCGCGAGAGGCCCTTCATCATTTTCTTGTCCATCGGTTCAAGGACTTTGGGGCCTATGAGGATGCGATCGTGGCTTCGGAGCCGATTCTCCATCACTCCGTGCTGACCCCGGCCCTGAACATTGGCCTGCTCACCCCCCGCAACATTGTCGAAGAAACCCTCGCCTACGCGGAGGAACACGCGATCCCCCTGAACTCGCTTGAAGGGTTCCTGCGCCAGATCATCGGGTGGCGGGAGTTCATGAGGGCGGTCTATCAGCGCAAAGGCGTGACCCAGAGGAACGGAAACTTTTGGAACCATCAGCGCCCCATGCCCCGGTCCTTCTATACCGGAACCACCGGATTGGCCCCGTTTGACATGGTTGTCCGCCGCCTCCTCGAAACCGCCTACTGCCATCACATCGAGCGGCTGATGATCGCGGGAAACCTGATGCTCCTGTGCGGCATTCATCCCGACGCGGTGTACCGATGGTTCATGGAGTTGTTCATCGACGCGTACGACTGGGTGATGGTCCCCAATGTTTACGGGATGAGCCAGTTCGCGGACGGCGGGTTGATCACCACCAAGCCCTACCTTTCCGGGTCGAACTACCTCCGCAAGATGAGTGACCTTCCCCCGGGGCCGTGGTGTGAGGTCTGGGACGGTCTCTACTGGCGGTTTATCGATCTGCACCGGGAGTTTTTTGTCTCCCAGCCGAGGCTGGGGATGATGGCGCGCTTGCTCGATGCCATGCCCCCGGCCAAACGCAAGTTGCACCATCGTCATGCAGAAGGGTTTCTCGAAACATGTTCATAAATCTCCCCGCTCAAGCCTTGCCGGAGGAGCAGGAATCGAGGATAGTAAAGGAAGAGAAGGAGCTAGATATGAAGACACTGCTTGGTTGGACGGTTGCCCTTACCCTCATGCTTGGGGCGATACAAATTCGGGCCGGTGAAGAATTCGAAATCAAAGGCGACCCTGAAAAAGGGGCAGCTCACTACAAGATGTATTGCGTGGTATGCCACGGGGAAACCGGCAAAGGAGATGGACCGGGGGCCATCGCCCTTGACCCCAAACCTCGCGACCTGTCCGACAAGGCCTTTCAAGCAGAAATGTCCGACAAGCACCTTTTTACCGTCATCAAAGACGGAGGACAAGCCGTCGGCAAGTCGATGTTCATGACCGCGTTCGGCATCCTGCTGAACGATGAGGCCATTCACGATGTGGCCGCATATGTCCGGTCGCTGGCTGACGATAAATAGCTTTACCGACAACATTTTGGTGCCTATCGCCGGATCTCCGCCGAACAGATTCCGGCGCTACGGTACGTTGTCGCCATTTCGTAGCGCCCCTATCCGATGGGCGCGATTTGGGTCAGTATGTTTTGGGTAATGGTACAAGCCTGGCTCAACGGCTCATTTGTTTGAACGGGCCTTGTATACTTCATACAAGGCTTGGGTTCCGTTTCGACCCAATCCACGTTGGGCGGCTTCGCGATAAAGGGTTGCAGCCAGAGCGAGTCCGGGAAAGTCGAGCCCGGCGGAGCGGCACTCTTCGATGACGATGTCCAAATCCTTGATGAAGTGCTCGATGTAGAACCCCGGCGCGTAGTCCCCGGCAATCATTTTCGGACCGAGATTGGACAGGCTCCAGCATTGGGCGGCTCCGCTGCCCACGACGTCCATGAACGCGGACGGATCGAGGCGATTTGTCTCCGCGTAGCGCAGCGCCTCACACAAACCGATCATGGTTCCCGCGACCAAAAGTTGATTTCCGAGCTTGGTCTGCTGCCCCGCCCCCGCCGGGCCCATCCAGGTGATGGTCTTCCCGAACACCTGGAGGAGGGGCAACGCCAGATCGAAAGCCTCCTTGTCCCCGCCGGTCATGATGGCGAGACAACCCTGCCGGGCTCCTAACCAGCCTCCGGAAACCGGGGCATCCAGCGCTGCGATGCCCCGCGCCTTCGCTTCTCCGGCAATCCTCCGGGACAACGTCGGTTGAGTGGTGGAAAGATCGACAACCAGTTTCATGGACGACGAGGAGGAACTGAAAAGTCCATGTTGTCCGAAATACACCTCTTCCACCTCCCCCGGATAGCTGACCATGGTAAACACCGCCTCGGAAACATGAGCGACCTCAGCAGGTGTTGAAAGCAACCGTGCGCCTTGGCGGATCACCTCGTCCGCTTTGGCGGGGGTACGGGTCGCCACCACCACTTCATGCCCCGCCTTCAACAGATGCCCCGCCAAAGGCGCCCCCATCACCCCCGTACCAATCCAACCAACATTCATAATCACTCCCGGAAATCTCTCTTACTGCGGGTGAAGATAAACAACGCTCAACGCATAAGGCAACCGGGAAGCCGCAAGACGTCCGAAAAGAGGCGGGCACACCGAATATGGCCTGCCAAGAGCAAGCCCGCGAAAGCGGGCGCGTCGAATGGCGGAGGGGGAGGGATTCGAACCCTCGGTACGCTCATCACGCACTCACGATTTCGAGTCGCGCGCCTTCGACCACTCAGCCACCCCTCCGCTTGAACACGGAAAAGCACTTTTCCGCACTCGATGAGCTGAAGAACACTACGGGAAGAGGCGTGAACTGGCAATAGCGGTTTTGATGCGAACGCGGGATTGGCGGGAGGTCCGGAATCGGGTAGGGTCGGCCCCGAACATGAAGGCTCGATTGAAACATCGCGTGGAATATGCGGCACTGAGGGGGTTTTCCTTCTTGTTCGGCCTGCTTCCCGCGCGGGCGGCCTATGCCGCAGGGGGAGGAATCGCCACGGTACTCAGGCTCGCCCTTTCCGGGCGAATCGAAATCGCCGAACAGCGAATCCGGGACGTCCTCGGCCCGGAACCCGAGGATCGTGAAATCCGGCGAATCGCTCACGCCGCCTGGCAAAACCTGGTGTTCAATGTCATCGACCTTATGCGGTCCCCGCGGCTCGACCTCTACCGGCTTTCCCGCATGGTGGACACTTTACCCGCCCAACCGTTTATAGATCGAGCGGAAAAACGACAGGGGGGAATCATTGCTGTGGGACACTATGGGAACTGGGATTTGGCGGGAATTGGATTGAGCCTGCTCGGTGTCCCGATTTTTTCCATGATGCGCCGCCAGCGCAACCCGTTGATCGACGCTTATCTCAATCGTATTCGCACCCAATTTGGCATGGGGGTGGTCGAGCGGAACAGCCGGGCTCTCGCCGGGATCATCCGGCGGCTCAAGAAGGGCGAGGTGCTGGCCATCCTGCCCGACTTGCGGGCCAAGGATCCGGACACCGCCCTCCGCGTCCGGTTTCTTGGGAAGGAGGCATGGATTGCCGGAGGGATGGCCCTGTTTGCCCGACACGCAAATGTCCCAATTTACCCGGCCTTTGCCATACGAACGGGGTGGAATCGCCATGTCTGGCATGTGGGCGAACCGGTGGTCCCGGATCCTGCTCTCTCCAAGGAGGAGGATATCCTTCGGATGACCCAAGCCGTTCTCGACCAGCTCAGCCGGGCAGTGCTCGAACATCCCGAACACTATTTCTGGTTCAACAAGCGATGGGTCCTCGAGCCCTATCCGCCACCGGAGTCACCCCCCGCAACTTGAGGGGTGCGGACATCGGCCGATCTTCGGCTGTCGGCATGATCACGACCGGAATTATACCAATCTCTCATCCTTATGGTTTAAAGCGAGGTTTGCTTGTGCATGTTGGTCGAGATCCGCGAGACCGAAGGTTCTATCAGCTATGCCCGGTCTCGCGGAGCTCGACCCTCCGTGCCGGGAAGTTCTTGGCAATGGGATTATTCGTCCTCATTCAATGCTTCGGCAAGACGCTGCCGGAGAACGCCACGCTCCTCCAGCCAGGCCTGCTCGGCGACCTGAAGCGCGTCGCGCTCATTCCGGACATCCACATAATCCGCAAGCATCATTCGAGTATCCACCAGCTCCCGCTCGAGGTTTTGCAATTGTAGCGACAAACTTTCCCTGATCGACGTCGCACTCTCCAGTCGCTCCTGAAGGGAAACGATTACGGCATAGAGACTTTCGTCTGAATCATTTGATGCAAGCGAAGATCCAACCACATCATCGAGAACGGTTCGAATCACTGAAAACTCCATGTCCCGCGCCTCCAAACGCTCCCGGAAACCAACCAGGTTGGAGGTCAACTCGGCAATCAAACCATCGCGCGCCGCCAATTCCTCCCGCAATCTTGCCTGAGCGAGTCGTTGACCCTCCAGCTCCGCGCTGGCCTGGACCGCATTATCCTCCAATCGTTGAAGCAGGTTGGCCAGCCGGGCTTGATCCTCGGCACAGGCATCCCGTTCTTGCCGGGCGGACTCCATGGCGATCATCAAACGATCCTGTTCCTCGGCAAGCTCCTCGAGGCGCTGGTCATACGCGGCGCTCCGCCGGGCTTGCTCCTCGCTGGTGGCATCGATCTGCCGCTGATACCCCGCGATTCTCTCCGTTAAATCATTCCGTATGGCGTTCGCCTCGGCCAGCTCACGTTGAACGGTTTCCATCGAAAGAACCATTTCCTCCACTCGCCGGGTCAAGGTTGCTTCGCGCTCCCCGGCGGCCGCGAGAGACGTTTCGAAACCTGCCCGTTCCTCGGCCAAACCGGCCAGAACCTCTTCGGTTCGCTGCTGTTCGCCAACCCATTGCTTGCGTATCGCCTCCAGTTCCACCTCCTGCTCGACGATACGTTGCCGGGCAAGTTCCACCTCCAAGGTCAGGACGGCCATCTCGGACGTTTGGTCCTGCACGCGCTGAGAAAGTTCGTTTCGCGCCTCCTGGATGCGGTCCAACGAGCCGGACATGGCCATCATGGTTGCCCTTGATTCATCGAGTTCCGCCTGCAAAGAGCCGGATCGAGCCACCC
Source organism: Kiritimatiellia bacterium (assembly GCA_035327665.1). Lineage (GTDB taxonomy): Bacteria > Verrucomicrobiota > Kiritimatiellia > CAIVKH01 > CAIVKH01 > DAOLCW01. Next base: position 482 of record DAOLCW010000040.1, on the reverse strand, counting down.
ATTGGTCACGCTCTACAACAACGGAATCAAGATCCTGCTTGATCCGTTCAAGCTGAAGCGCTTGGTCCGATACGGTTGCCTCGACCGTGTCCAACGCCGTGGCCGATACGACAAGCGCTGCGGCCACACCATCACGCTCCTCCTTCAGCAAGGTGACACGCTCATCCAACGCAAATCGGGCCGCTTCAAGCTCTGCCACCCGGGTCAACATGACCTCACGCTCTTCAACCAGATCGGCTTCACGCGAGCGTAGCGATACAACTTCGGACTCAAGGGCGGACGATACTTCTTCAAGCGCGACCAAGCGCGATGTGAGCATCGCCACCGATGCAGTCGCTTCTTCACGAGCAACCAACACCGCATCGCGCTCCTGCTCAAGTGTCGCGGCGCGAGCCTCCAAAGCGGCGCGGTTTGCCTGAAGTTCTTCAACCTGAGCGTTGGAGGATTCAAGCTCATTGACCAGAGCGGCCTCGCGGGCACGA
>DAOLCW010000039.1:0-27353 GCA_035327665.1 Kiritimatiellia bacterium | reverse complement strand
GGGGGGTGGGTGGGCGCGGGGTTATGGGGGGGGGTGGCGGCGGTAGGATCGGGGTTGGTGGGTTGGTGGGGCTGGTGATTCATGGAAGGGGAGGTCACAGGCTGGAAGCCTGTTCCACACTGGGGAAGGCGGCTTTAGGGTAGAACTTAGAATAGGAAGTAGCGCTGGGCGAGGGGGAGGACGGAGGCGGGTTCGCAGGTGAGGACCTTGCCGTCGGCTTTGACGGTGTAGGTTTCGGGGTCGACCTCGATGCGGGGCATGGCGTCGTTGAGGACCATGTCGGCCTTGCCGACGGTGCGGGTGCCGTGGACGCCGACGAGCCATTTGTCGGTTTTGAGGCGCTGCCAGAGTCCGCGGTCGATGGAGATCTGGCTGACGAAGGTGACGGAGGTGGAATAGCGGGCACGCCCGAAGGCTCCGAATTGGGGACGGTACAGGCAGGGCTGGGGGGTGGGGATGGAGGCGTTGGGATCGCCCATGTTGGCCCAGGAGATCATGCCGCCTTTGACCACGAGTTCGGGTTTGGCCCCGAAGAAGGCGGGTTTCCAGAGGACGAGGTCGGCGACCTTGCCGGGTTCGAGGGAGCCGACATGCCGGGCGATGCCTTGGGCGAGGGCGGGGTTGATGGTGTATTTGGCGAGGTAACGGAGGACGCGGAAGTTGTCGGCGGCGGGATGAGAGGGGTCGGTGAGGGAGCCGCGCTGGACTTTCATTTTGTGGGCGGTTTGCCAGGTGCGGAGGATGACTTCGCCGACCCGGCCCATGGCCTGGCTGTCGCTGGACATGATGGAGATGGCGCCGAGGTCGTGGAGGATGTCTTCGGCGGCGATGGTCTGGGGGCGGATGCGGGATTCGGCGAAGGCGACATCCTCGGGGATGGAGGGGTCGAGGTGATGGCAGACCATCAGCATGTCGAGGTGTTCGTCGATGGTGTTGACGGTAAAGGGGCGGGTGGGGTTGGTGGAGGAGGGGAGGACGTTGGGGAGGGAGCAGACGCGGATGATGTCGGGGGCGTGTCCGCCGCCGGCGCCTTCGGAGTGGAAGGTGTGGATGGTACGGTTTTTGAAGGCGTTGATGGTGGTTTCGACGTAGCCGGCCTCGTTGAGGGTGTCGGTGTGGATGGCGACCTGGACGTCCATTTCCTCGGCAACGCCAAGGCAACAGTCGATGGCGGCGGGGGTGGTGCCCCAGTCTTCATGAAGTTTGAGGCCGATGGCTCCGGCGAGAACCTGTTCGCGAAGGGCCTCGGGGGAGGAGGCGTTGCCTTTGCCCATGAAGCCGAGGTTGATGGGGAAGGCGTCGGCGGCTTCGATCATGCGGTGGAGGTTCCAGACGCCGGGGGTGCAGGTGGTGGCGTTGGTGCCGGTGGCGGGGCCGGTGCCGCCGCCGAGCATGGTGGTGATGCCGCTGGAGATGGCTTCGGTGATCTGCTGAGGGCAGATGAAGTGGATGTGGCTGTCGATGCCTCCTGCGGTGAGGATGGCGCCTTCCCCGGCGATGACTTCGGTTCCGGGGCCGATGACCATGGGGTCTGGCTTGCCGGTAGCAGGGTCGGGGTAGGCGGAGCCGATGCCGGATTGGACGAGGGGGTTGCCGGCATGGCCAATGCCGACGATGAGGCCACGCTTGATGCCGATGTCGGCCTTGATGACCCCGAGGATGGGATCGAGGATGAGGGCGTTGGTGATGACGAGGTCGAGGGATTGGTCGTCGGTGGCGGTGGGGCATTGGCCCATGCCGTCGCGGATGACCTTGCCGCCGCCGAATTTGACCTCGTTGCCGTAGCCGCCGGCTTCGGCGATGAGGTCGCGTTCGACTTCGACAAACAGTTCGGTGTCGGCGAGGCGGACCTTGTCGCCGGTGGTGGGGCCATACATTTCCGCATAGGCTTGTCGGGAGAGTTTCAGGGTCATAACGCGCCTTTATCAAGGGGGCCGTTGGTGTCGCCGAGGAAACCGATGACGATTCGTTGTCCGGCATAGGCGACGAGGGAAACGGAGCGGGTGTCGCCGGGTTCGAAACGGACGGCGGTACCGGAGGGGATGTTCAGGCGGAATCCCCGGCAGCGCTCCCGGTCGAATTGGAGGGCGGTGTTCACTTCTGCGAAGTGGTAGTGGCTTCCGACCTGGATGGGGCGGTCGCCGGTGTGGGTCACGGTGATCTCGAACGATTCAAGCCCCTGATTTAAAAGGAGATCGGGAGCTTCGGAAGGGATGATTTCGCCGGGGTTCATTGGATGGGGTGGTGAAGGGTGACAAGTTTGGTGCCATCGGGGAAGGTGGCTTCGACTTGGACTTCGGGAATCATTTCGGCCACGCCGTCCATCACGTCTTTTTTAGAGAGGATGGAGGTTCCTTCCTTCATAAGCTGGGCGACGGTCTTGCCTTCGCGGGCTCCTTCGAGGATTTCCGAGGAAAGGATGGCCACCGCTTCGGGGTGATTGAGTTTGAGGCCTTTTTTCTGGCGCTTTCGGGCCAGCTCAGCGGCCATAAAGACCAGCAACTTCTCTTGCTCGCGTGGGGTCAGATGCATGGGTTAACGTTAGCCTATAACGTCACCCCGCTCAATGCCGAAATGGTTAAGATGTTGTTTGTGAATAATTTGAACAAATTTGGACTTTACAGGTCAGTAGATATCGGGTAGGTTGATAGTGGTAGAGCTTATGAAAGCTTCAGTTACATGGGCCGTCGCCGGTCTGATTTTGTGGGCAAACCTCTTGTTTGCTTCGGAATGGACAAGGCTGGACAACGTGGTTTGGGTCGATGACCCTCGCAACGACGCCGATAGTTTTCTCGTTCGGCATGGCGATGATGAGCTTCATGTTCGTCTTTATTTTGTGGATGCTCCTGAGGAAACAGCTCACAATCACTATGTGTACCGACGGATTTGGGAGCAGGCGCGTTATTTTGGGTTGCCGAGCGTGGATCCGGTGACCCGATTCGGTAAGATGGCCTCGGACCGGGCTCGCGAGCTGTTGAGCGAGCCGTTTACCGTTTACACCCTTTATTCCCGGGCACCGGGGGGCAGGGAATCGGAACGTTATTATGGCGTGGTTTACCTCTCCGACGGTCGTGACCTGGGCAAGGTGTTGGTGGCGGAGGGGTTGGCGCGGGTGTTTGGAGTGCAGCGTTCCTATCCGGACGGGCGGGATGCGACCCGGGTGAGCGAAGAGCTGAATGATCTTCAACTGATGGCGATCATGAAGCGGGTGGGGGTATGGTCGAAGACGGACCCGGATTTGATTCCCGCGCTTCGGGCCGAGCAGCGGCATCGAAATACCCAGGACCGGATCGATCATCTTTTGCGGATGGAAATCCTTGCCGGAGGAGTCAACGTGAATTCGGCTCCGCTTAGCGAATTGATTGCCCTGCCCGGAGTTGGCGAGTATGTGGCCCGGGGTATTCTGGAGAAACGTCCGTTTAAATCTCTGGAGGAGATGAAGGACGTGCCGGGGATCGGGCCCTCGACGCTTGAGCGCATTCGGCCGTATGTGAATTTTGATTCGTGATTCGTGATTCGTGATACGGGGTGCGGGATACGTGATGGGGGATGGGGGATACGGGGTGCGGGATGCTCGATAGGTGTTTACGAGTAAGGAAAGATTGAATTCGTGCTCGCACACTTCTACCACTTGCCAAAACGTGCTGGTATAAACGAGCGAACTTTATCTGCCACTTGGCGGGACGCATTCCCCGCTTCGCTTGAGCTACGCAGGGCCGGCCCGCGCGTCCGCAGGCATTATTTCTAAGCCCAGTCTCGCTCCATACCGGAAAGTTATAGGTCATGGTATCCTGCACATCTCCCAGTCATGCATTTGGCGGCATTCGCTGGATTCGTTTCGATTTTTTCCGGAAAGGGTTGTCAGCCTTTACCGAGGGGGGGTAGGATCGTGGTTTCGACTTGGATTAGAAACCATAAACAGGAGTGTAGGTACGATGTTGAGATTGCAATCGATGGCGAAGGTTCTTGTGGTTGCGGCGATGATGGGGACGGCGGGGGCGACCATGGTCGAGGCCCAAGGGCGGGTGGCAATTGAGTTGGGCGAGCCTTACCGGTGGACGCCTTTGCACATCGCGGCGCGGGACGGGGATGTGGAACGGGTTCGTCAGTTGGTGCAAGGGGGAGCGAATCTGGAAGCGACGGAGCAGTTGAACCGGACGCCCCTGTATATCGCGGCGCAGTTTGGGCAGTTTGAGGTGGTTGAGTATTTGATCAGCCGGGGGGCGGATGTGAATGCGCGTGACAAGTGGGGATATTCGCCGTTGCAAAGGATGGCGTTGCTCCGGGAGGTTCGGGGAATGAACCGGGATGCGATTTCCGCCTTGCTGCGACAGCATGGCGGACAGGATTAAGAGGGAGGGGACAGGAGGGGGCGATTGGAAACGGCGATAGGAGTTTTATGTTAATTGATGTAGACGGCAAAGTGGTGGAGGTGCGGTTCGGATTGGTATTCGTGCTGCTGGGTGTGTTGGCGGCGCTGTTCGGGGCGATGACCGCGGTGTATCAGATCGCACCGGAACAAGAGGGGTTGGTGCTCCGGTTCGGCAAACACATCAAAACGTCGCCTCCGGGCCTGCATTTCAAGGCACCCCTGGGGATCGACCGGGTGATCAAGGTTCCGACGCGGATTGTGGATGTGGAGGCGTTCGGGTACCGGGACCGTCGTGGGGGGGGGGCAGCGGGAGGACTGCGGGACGAAAACTCGATGCTGACGGGGGATTTGAACATTGTGTTGGCGGGATGGGATGTTCAATTCAGCCGGGTGAATCCGCACAAGTTTGTTTTCAATGTCCGGGATCCGATCGACACGTTGCGGGATATTTCACAATCAGTGATGCGGGAGATCATGGGGGATCGGGCGAGCATCTTGATTTTGACGGTGGGACGTTCGGAGATCCAGCAACGGGTGCGGTCGCGGATTCAAGAGTTGTGCGATCAGTTTGAAATGGGGTTGTTGATCAATGAGGTAAACCTTTTGTTTGTGGATCCGCCGGCTCAGGTGTTGGATGCCTTTAACGATTTGAACAAGGCGGAACAGGATGCGGTGCGGTTTTTCGAGGAGGCGTCGCGCCAATATCAGGAGCGGGTGCCGCGAGCGCGAGGGGAAGCGCAGCGAATGATTTTGGAGGCAGAGGGATTTGCCCAGCGGCGGGTGAATGTGTCGCGGGGGGAGGCGCAGCGGTTTGTGGATATGCTGAATGCGTACCGGACGGCGCCGGAGGTGACGAAGCGGCGGTTGTATTTGGAAACGCTGGAGGTGCAGTTGCCGCAGCTCCGGGAAATTATCATGGTGGACGACCAACTTCAGGGTCTTCTGCCCCATCTTAATTTGAAACAAGGGGAGGGCCGTTGATGAACGCGTCCAAGACATCATCGAATGCGGCTTCGGGGCTGGCGGCCACGGGAATTTTGATTGTGCTTTTGCTGGGGTTTCTCGCGTATCACTCGTTGTACACGGTGAACGAGTGGGAACAGGCAATTGTCGTGCAGTTCGGGGAGATTAAAGGAGATCCGGTGACGGAGGCGGGGTTGCATTTCAAGCTGCCGTTTGTGCAGAAGGTGCATAAGTTTGACCGGCGACTGTTGCGATGGGATGGGAGAGAAACAACCACGATCACCAAAGACCGGAAGACGATCAACATCGACATCACGGCCCGGTGGAGGATCGAGAATGTTCGCACATTCCTGGAGACGATCGGGTCGGTGGAACTGGCGGGAACGCGTTTGAACGGGATTATCGAGGGGGCGGTGAAGGACGAGATCGCGAAGTATGACCTGTATGAGGTGGTGCGGAGCAGTAACCGGATTCTGGATACGGATACGGAAGGATTGTCGACAACCCAGGTCGAGGGAGAGGAGTTCGAGGCGGTTGATCTGGCGAGTTTGGGGGGAAGCATTCCTCCGCTGCCGATGGACGGCCGGGGGCAGTACCGGGCGGGCCGGCCGTTTGTGATTGCGGGGATTCTGCGGGAGGCGAGGCAGCGATTGGAGCAGGTGGGGATCGGCATCCATCTGGAGGACGTGTTGATCAAGCAATTGAACTACAGCGCGGCGATTGAGGCGAATGTGTATGCGCAGATGAACGCGGAGCTGCAGAAGATTTCGGCGGGTTTCCGGTCGATCGGACGTCAGCGAGCGGAGCAGCGACTGGGGGAGATGGAGCTGGAGCTGGCTACGATTCAAAGTCAGGCGGTGGAGCAGTCGGAACGGATCCGGGGGCAGGCGGAAGCGGAAGCGATCCGTATCTATGCAGAGGCCTTCAACCAGGATCCGGTCTTTTTTGCGTTTCTCCGGACGTTGCAGTCGTACCGGACGGTCTTGGGGGCGAATTCTTCGCTGATCCTACAGACGGACAGCGAGATTTTGGGCCTGCTGCGAAGTCCGTCGGCGTTGAGCGCGCCTTGATGGATGGGAAAAGGGGGGGCGGTTAAGGCTGGCAATCCTTCGACTGGCTTCTATACTGCCCGGTCGATTTGAGGAGGTCGGCTTGATTTGAGTTGGCCACGACCGGGTCGCCGGTCGGTAGCAAAGGACGCACAGGAAAACGAATTATGGGAAAACATCTGGTTATCGTGGAGTCGCCGGCCAAGGCCAAGACCATCAACAAGATCCTGGGCGCGAATTATACGGTGAAGGCCTCGATGGGGCATGTCCGGGATTTGCCGCAGAAGGAGTTGGGGGTGGATGTAGAGAACGGGTTTAAGCCGAAGTATGTGTCGATTTCTTCGCGGGACAAGGTGTTGAAGGAATTGAAGGAGGCGGCGAAGGGGGCGGAATCGATTCTGCTGGCTCCGGACCCGGACCGGGAGGGGGAGGCGATCGCGTGGCATTTGTTTGAGGCGTTGAAGGGCAAGACGGTGGGGGCAGAGCGATTTCACCGGGTCACCTACAATGAGATTACCGCTCCAGCGATCCGGGAGGCGTTTGCGCATCCGAGGCAGATCGATGCGAACCGGGTGAACGCGCAACAGGCGCGGCGGGTGTTGGACCGGATTGTGGGGTATCAGGTCAGTCCGTTGTTGTGGCGGCGGATCCGGGGGGCATCGAGTGCGGGGCGGGTGCAGTCGGTGGCGCTTCGGCTGGTATCCGAGCGGGAGCGGGAGATTCAGGCGTTTGTGCCGGTGGATTTCTGGGTGATGGGGGCGAAGGTGCGGAAGTGGGTGGATCCGAAGGATGTATTTGCGATTCGTTTGACCCGGATTGACGGGGAGAAGGCGGAGATTCACGCGGCGGAGTTGGCATCATCGATTCTGGAAGATGTGAAGCAACGCAAGCTGGTGGTGGAGGGGGTTCAGGAGAAAGAGGTGTCGAGGCGGCCCCAGCCGTCGTACATTACGAGCACGCTGCAACAGGCGGGGAGCCGGTTTTTCGGGTTTACGCCGACACGGACGATGCGGATTGCCCAGAAGCTTTATGAAGGGGTGGATACGGGGGACGGGGTGGTGGGTTTGATCACGTATATGCGTACGGATTCGCTGAACATTTCGGCGGTGGCGCAGCAAGCGTGCCGGGAGTTTGTGGGCAAGACGTTCGGGGGGGATTATCTGCCGGATCGGCCGCCGGTGTACAAAAGCCGGGGTGGCGCCCAGGAGGCGCATGAAGCGATTCGTCCTACGGATGTGTTCATGACACCGGAGCGAGTGAAGCCATTTTTGGATGCGGACGAGTTGAAGCTGTACCGGATCATTTGGGAGCGGTTTGTGGCAAGCCAGATGGCCCCGGCCCGGATTGCCCAGAAGTTGGTGGAAATTGCGGTTCCGCCGCCGGGCGGGTCGAACCGGGTGTATCATTTCCGGGCCTCGGCTTCGCAGGTGGTGTTCCCGGGGTACATGAAGGTGACGGGCATCGAGAAGAAAAAGAAAAGTCCGGAAGAAGAGGGTGGAGGGGAAGAGGAAGAGGCGGACAGCCTTCCCCCGCTGACTGCAGGGGAGGAGCTGGAGCCGCTGGAATGGTTGTCGGAGCAGAAACAGACCACGCCGCCGCCCCGGTTTACCGAGTCTTCGTTGATCCGGGCGCTGGAGGAGAACGGGGTGGGGCGTCCGAGCACGTATGCCCAGACAATTTCGACGCTGCTGGACCGGAGCTATGTGGAGAAGGACAAGCGGGCGCTCAAGCCTACGGAGATGGGGTTGACCACGAACGATTTTTTGGTCGGGCATCTTCCTGATCTATTCGATATCGGTTTCACGGCGTCGATGGAGACCACACTTGACGAGGTCGAGGAAGGCAAGGTGGACTGGACGGAAATGCTGGGGTCGTTCTACACGTCGTTTTTGGGATGGGTGGAGAAAGCAAAAGCGCCCCCGGCGGATATGACGAAGGTGAAGGCGTTGCTGGAGATGCTCAAGGATGTGAAGGAGTGGGCTCCGGCAACCAAGCGGGGCAAAAAGACGTATGATGATGCGTCGTTCGCGGGGTCGGTGGAGGAGCAGATTGCCCTGGGGGAGAAGGGGGTGACCGACCGGCAGGAAGAGGCACTGGTGAAGCTGGCGATTCGTTACCGGGATCAGATTCCCGAAGGCGAGGAACGCTTGCGGGGCCTTGGTTACGGGGAACAGTTGAAGAAATTGGAAGAGACCAACTTGCCGCCGCGTCCGGAAACGATTGAGAAACTGGGGATGCTGGAGGGGGTGACGTTCGGAGAGGCTCGCAAAGTGGGCAAGAAGACCTACGACGACAAGGAGTTCTATTTGTCGTTGAAGAATCAGGTGGACTCGGGCAAGCGGTTGTCGGAAAACCAGATCAAATACCTGGACCGGCTGGTGTTGAAGTATGCGGAGCAGATTCCGGGGTTGGATGCGGTTTCGGAGCGGCTGGGTTTGAATGCGACCGAGTCGGCGGGCGATCCCACGGCAGGACCGGTCTTGGAGATGATGGCGGGAATCGCCGAGTGGGCGGCTCCGGTGGCCCGGGGCAAGCGGACGTGGGACGACCGGGAGTTTTTCGAGTCGCTTCGCAAACAGTTTGCGCAGAAGAAGCAATTGTCGGACCGGCAGGTGGCGGCGCTGAAGAAAATGGCGGCGCGCTATGCGGGTCAGATGCCAGGCTACGAGGCGCGGCAGGATGAGTTGAAGCTGCCGCCGCCCAAGGTGGCGAAGGCCAAGGGCGGGAAGCAGGTTGCCGAGGAGGCATGACGGGGAACGAGGCCATGGAGCGAGGCGATCCCGATGTGAAGGGGTTTCTTCGCTACCTTGCGGGGGAGCGTGAGGCGTCGGAACATACGATTAACAATTACCTTTTGGATATCGGTCAATTTGCGGGGTTGCAGTGGGGGGAGGGAACGTTGCCTCCGTTCCGGTGGGAGGAGGTTGACCGGTTTGCGGCCCGGCGGTTTCTCGTTCATTTCCAGAAGTTGGGGAGCGAACCGACCACGACCCGCCGCAAGTTGTCGAGCCTGAGGTCGTTTTTCAAGTATTTGGTCCGGGAGGACCGGGTGGCCGCGAATCCGTTTACCGGGGTAACGCTGCCCAAGTTGTCACGTCGGTTGCCACCGCTGTTGAGCCGGGAGGAAGTGGCGCGTTTGCTGGCGGCGCCGTTGAAGGCGGAGCGGGCCAAGGAAGGAGATCCGGGGCGTCGGTTGTGGAATGACTATGCGCGTGCGCGGGATGCCGCGCTGTTGGAGACGTTGTACAGCACGGGGGCGCGGATCAGCGAGGTGGTGCAGTTGGCGGAAGGGTCGCTGGATTTGTTATCGGGGGTGATGAAAGTCCGGGGAAAGGGGAAAAAGGAGCGGCTGTGTCTACTCGGGCGCCCGGCGGTGCACTGTTTGCGGGCGATGCTCGATCTCCGGGAGGGATTATGGCAGGTGTGGGGAAAGCCGGGGAAGCCACCGGGGTTGTTTCTCAATCATCGGGGAGGGCGATTAACGGTGAGGTCGGTGGAGCGGATGATGAAGGAGTACTTGATTCAAGAGGGGCTGAATCCGGATCTGACCCCGCATGCGATCCGGCACAGTTTCGCTACCCATCTTTTGGACGCGGGGGCGGATTTGCGCAGTGTGCAGGAATTGCTGGGCCATGCGAACCTTTCCACGACCCAGATTTACACCCATGTGACGACGGAGCGGTTGAAGGAAGTGTACGACAAGGCGCATCCGAGGGCGTGATCAAAATCGGCGGATTTGCATCGAATCCTATTGATGCGTGGCGGGGATTTAGGATGATTGGGCGCTGATTATGCAGATGGCGTGTTCCAGCAGGTTAAGTAAAGATGCGGGTCGGTTGGCGGTTTGGTGGGGGCTTTACCGTCGGATCCTGGGGTGGGGTCTGCTTCTGTCGGCGTGGGCATTTTTTATCGTGGTGGGGTTGCAGGTGTGGGTTGGCGGGGTCTGGGCGCGGGGGTTTTATGCGTCGGAGCCGTACACGAATCTGGGGGTAGGGATTTTCTTTGCGATTGCCGCGAAACTGGTTCGCAAGGGGCCGGAGATGACGGGGCGGGAGTACGGCCAATGGCTGGGCAAGATGACGTTGGTGGGGGTGAGCGCGGGGATTTCGTTTTTGATTGCCGAGGTGGGGATTCGGCGGGTGTTGGAGGGGCAGTTTGGGGACAATACGCTGGACCGGTTGCGGGAGCTGCGGGCGCAGGGCCGCATGCCGCCGGTGACGAGTGCGACGCCGCTCGCGCACATCATCGAGCCGTCGGACGATCCGCGGGTGATTTTCACCCTTCTGCCGAATCTTGATATGATGTTTGGGGGACAGCAACTGATCACAAATGAGCTGGGGATGAGGGATGAGGAGTCGTATACGGTGGAGCGATTGCCGGATCCTTCGTTTCGGTTACTGGGGCTGGGGGATTCAGGGATGTTCGGATGGGGAGTGGGTCAGGATGAGATGTACATGGCCCGTTTACGGAGCATCCTGCGGGCGCGAAATGACGGGGTGACCTACGAGGTGATGAATACGGGGGTCCCGGGGTACAATACGGCGCAGGAGGCGGCCGTTTTTGCATCGACGTGGCGAGCGTTCCGTCCGGACGTGGTGGTGGTGGGATGGTGCTACAACGATTACTACCTGCCGCATTTTCTTTTGGAGAAGGTGGATTTCCGGCGGCGGGATATTTCGTTTGTATCGCACCTGTTGTTCAACCGGGATGAGTTCAAGCGGTTGGTGTACGGGGTTCGGTTCACCGACCGGTCGGATCATGATGTTCGTTTTCTTGCCCCGGAGATGGTGGAAGGGGCGGAGTTTGCCGGGGTGCGTAATGCGTTGAAGGATCTTTGGCGGATGTCGAAGGAAGATGGATTCACCCTGTTGATGTGGGGGGGGATGGATAGCACGGTGTCGGCGATTTGCGAGGAGTTGGGGATTCCGTTTTTTAATGTGTTGGAGCGGATTCCCGAGGAACCGGAGTATAAAGAGTGGGGGGTGTATTGGATGCATCCGCGAGCGGAGGGGCATCGGGTGCTGGCCGAGGCGAAGTATGCGTGGTTGAATGAGTTGGGGGTTTTGCCTTAAGCCGAGGTCCGTTACGGCGGAGGGACGGTGTCGGCGAGGAGTTGCCAGTAGGAGCCGGACCACGGGTCTTCGCGGCGGATGCCTTCTTGAATGATGGCAAGGGCGAGGTCGGATTGGTCGGTTTCCTGATAGGCCTTTACCAGTGCATGGTCGACGGTGAAGCGTTCGCGTCCTTCGAGGTGGTCGCGGGCGGTAAGCAGCCACGGGATGGCTTCGGCATGGCGGTGGAGGAGGTTGAGGGTGGGGCCGATGTAGCGGGCCATGACGCCGGGGGAGGTATGGCCCTGATGTTCGAGCAAGGTTGCCTGGGCGATGAGGGTTTCCGCGAGGTCGCGCTCGGATTCGGAGAGGGAACCTTCGAAGTGGTAGGCGCAGAGGATTTCGTAGAAGGAAAACTCGACCTTCCATGAGGAATAAGGAGGGACGTGTCGGCGGGCGACACGGTAGAGGTTCCGGGCTTGCGGGATGTCCTGTTCGAGGAGGAAGGCGGCGGCGGCAAGGCCGGAGGCGGGTTTACGTCCGGCGCCGGTTTCGGGAGCCTGAATCCATGCGTTCATGGCTTGGCGGACGCGGGGGGAGAAGTCGGAGGCAAGGCGGAGGGCTTCTGCGGAGAAGCGGGGGAGGGCATTGGTGGCATTGGAGGCAAATAGGGGGAGTTGGAAGAGGCGAGTAAGGGTGACGGCAACAGAAAAGCGATCGTATGGGTTGTCGCCGAGGCGTTCGAGCCAGTCGATGGCATTGAGGTTTTCCGTGGAGAGTGGGGTCTCGGGGAGGAGAAGCGAGGTGAGGTGGGGGGTGACGGAAGTGGCGATGAGGCGTTGGCCCTCGAGGGAAGGGTGAACGTGGTCATCCATTAGTTCCCATCCGGTGATGCCGTGGGGGGAGTGGAGGTGGAAGATGGTTTCGAGATCGCAAAGGGGAAGCTGGAAGCGGTGTGCGGCTTCCCGGATGGTGTCTTGAATGGGGGTGGTGGCCCGCCATGGCATTGGGTCGAGGTCGCGGGCGAGGCGGGCGTGGTGGAGGGCGGCGGCGGAGTCTTTGCGGTCGAGGGCTTGGGTCAAAAGGCTCATCTGCTGGAGTGCGGGTTCGCTCTCGGGGAGGGGGCCAAAGGGGAGGAAGTCGCGGTGGTTGGCGGGGAGGGTGCAGAGCACGAGGGGCACACCGGCCTTGGCGCAGGCGCGGATCATGGCGTGAAGGTTTTGGCGGAAGGAGTCGGCGGCGCGATGATGGAGGGGGGAGTGGGGGGAAAGGGTTTGGCCCGCGCCCATCCATTCCATGAGATGTTGTTGGGGGTCGGGTGGTTCGGGGGTGGGGAGAAGGCGGTCGATGAGCCGGGTGATGGCGAGGGACTGAACCCACCGGTCGATCCGGTGAAAACCAGGCGCGGAGGTCCAGCGTGGCCGGTTGAGCAGGCCACGGCTTCCGTAGAATTCATTATGGCCGGTATAGATGACGACGGCGTCGGGATCGAGGGCGAGGCCCTGGGTGAGAAGATCGAGGACGGCATCGCTGGAGAGGGCGGTGGCGGCGAGGTTGATGACTTCGATGGTGGACCCGGGAGCGAATTCTTGAAGCATGGCTTCGAGGAAGACGCTGGCGGCGAAGCCGGGGGGCTGGGGAAAGCCTTTGGCGGCGGATTCACCGATCCAAAGGATACGAAGGGTAGGGGGGGGCTTGGGCATCCAGACGGCGACGGGATGGATCGGGCTCATGCGGTCACGCCCGACGCGGAAGAAGGAGGCGGGACGTTCCCGGTCGAGGAGGAGGAGGGTGCGGTCGGGTTCGTGATGAAGGGGAATGAAGAGAGGGGGGCGCTGTCCGAGAGAGGTGGTGCGGAGCGTGGTTTCGAGGGCGATGAGGAAGAGGAGAGGGAGGAGGACGAGGAGGGTTCGTCGGATGGGGTATGTTGCGGGGGGTGGGGCCATCATGTTCCGCCTCCGGGCGGAGGGATCATGGGTAGATCCGTCCGAGGAGGCGGGGGAAGGGGATGGTTTCGCGGACGTGCTTGAGTCCGCAGATCCAGGCGATGGTGCGTTCGATGCCCAACCCGAATCCGCCGTGAGGAATGGATCCGTAACGTCGAAGGTCGAGGTACCATTGGTAGGGAGCCGGGTCCATGCCTTCTTCGGCCATGCGGGAGGTGAGAAGGTCGAGCTGGTCTTCGCGGACGCTGCCGCCGATGATTTCGCCATAGCCTTCGGGAGCGAGCATGTCGAGGTTGAGGACGACGCGCTGGTTGTCGGGGTTTCGCTTCATGTAGAAGGCTTTGACCTCGCGGGGGTATTCGGTGATGAAAAGGGGTTGGTCGAACTGGCGGGAGAGGACGGTCTCTTCGTCGCCGCCGAAATCCTTGCCCCAGGTGAAGGAGGTGGTGTCGGCGAGGTAGGCGCGGCGTTGGGCGATTTCCTGTTCGAGGTCGGCGAGGGTTTCGCGGAGGTCGCGGGCGGTTTGCTCGGCTTTTTCCTTTTTCCAGGCTTTGCCGTCGGCGGCGGCTTCGGTTTCGGCGTGGGCGAGGGAATCGCGGGTTTGGCGAATCGCGGTTTCGAGGCGGTCGAGGTCGTTGGCGAGCCAGGTTTTGACGTGTTCGCTGTGGAGGAGGTCGACGGCTTCGGAGTAGGTAAGGGATGCGAAGGGGGGCTGGATGCGCTCGAGGGCGAGGGGGTCGCGGCCGAGGAGGGCGAGGTCGGGACGGTGGTCGCGGAGGACTTCGGCGAGGATGCGGGAGATGAGTCCTTCGGCGTGATGCTTGAGGGCGGGAAGGTCGGCGAAGGGGATCTCCGGTTCGATCATCCAGAATTCGGTGAGGTGGCGGCGGGTCTTGGATTTTTCGGCGCGGAAGGTGGGGCCGAAGCAATAGACTTTGCCGAGGGCCATGCAGGCGCTTTCGAGGTAGAGTTGGCCGGTCTGGGCGAGGAAGACTTCGTCGCCGAAGTAATCGACGGAGAAGAGGGTTCCCGCCCCTTCGGCGGCACCGGGGGAGAGGATGGGGGTGTCGATGAGGGTGAAGCCGGCGTGGTCAAAATAGGCGCGGGCGGCGCGGATGACGGTATGGCGGATACGAAGGATGGCGGTTTGGCGGGGGGAACGTAGCCAGAGGTGGCGATGATTCATGAGGAAATCGATGCCATGGGCCTTACGGGAAATGGGGTAGTCTTCGGCGCGGTGGGTGAGGGTGAGCGCCGTGACATCAAGCTCGCACCCTCCGGGGGCGCGTTCGTCGAGACGGACGGTGCCGTGAATTTCGAGGGAGGATTCGAGGGTGAGGTCGTTGGCGGCGGCAAAGGGCTGGGGGTGGGCGGCCTCGACGATGGATTGGCATACGCCGGTTCCGTCGCGGATCAGGAGGAAGTGGATTTTCCCGCTGGAGCGTTTGCCCTGAAGCCAGCCACGAAGGGTGACGGCTTGCCCGGCGAGGGATGGGAGATCCCGGATGGCGGGGGAGATCATGCCTTGCGCGCAGGACCGGAGGATTCGCGCTCGATCAATTTGACGGGGAGAGTTTGCTGCACGAGTTGGGCTTCCTTGCGGAAGAGGGTAAGGAGGCCTTCGACGGATTTGCAACCGATGTCGTAGAGGTTGTGCCGGATGGTGGTGAGAGCGGGGTTGGCGAATTCGGCGGCCTGGACGTCGTCCATGCCGATGACGGTGATATCTTCGGGGACTTTGATGCCTTTGCGGGTAAAGTAGCGCATGGCGCCGATGGCCATTTTATCGTTTCCAGCCATGATGGCGGTAAGGTTGGGGTGGCGCTCGTATAGCCACTGGGCGCCTTCGTATCCGCCTTGCTCGGTGAACCAGCCGTCGGACCAGTGGATGCTGGTGTCGGGGATGCCACTGGAGGTGTAGGCACGGAGGAAATGGTCGCGGAAGTCGAGGGCGGTGTTGGTGGTGGTGCCGATGAGCAGGCCGATTTCCCGGTGGCCGTTTTGGAGGAGGTGATTGGCGGCGATACGGGCGGACTCGATGTAGTCCGCGCTGATGAAGTTCATGATCCGCCCGGGGAAGTAATGATTCACGAGGATATACGGGTACTCGGTGGCGGCGAGTTCGTGGAGGTAGTCGTCGTGGACGGAGGATCCGAGGATGAGGAGTCCATCGACCCGTCGGGTTTTGAGGAGATTGATGTATTCCTTGGAGCTGACGAATTTTTGGTTGGCCATTTCAAGGAGGACCTTGTAGCCGAGTTTGGTTGCGTGCTCGTAGATTCCGCTGACGATTTCGCCGAAGTAGGTGTCGGCGAAGACGTTGTTCAAGTGGGGGACGACCACGCTGAGGGAGCGGCTGGATTGAGAGGCGAGGCTCCGGGCGAAGGTATTGGGTTGGTATTCGTGTTTCTGAACCGATTCGAGAACTTTTTGCCGGGTCGCTTCACTGATCCGGGGATTGTTGTTTAGAACCAGTGAAACCGTGCTGAGGGAAACACCGCACTCGCGGGCGATGTCCTTAATCGTTGTTCTTGCCATACCGTGACTACTGCTCCTCTATGGGGCACTATGCCGGGGTGGAGCGGTTTCGCACAAGCTAAAACGTTTTGGGTTTTGCGCTTCACGGGTGCGAACGGAAATCGAGGGGCGAGTGCGAGGTCGGGAAGTTAAACGATTTGATCGGGCATCTTGGGGGTATGGGAGGAGTCCTCGGTTTAGTATAGATCGTTTCGAACATTGTGATTTTTCTGAAGTATTGAGGAGAAAGCGCCAGAAACCCATCGCTTCAAGAAGCGACGGGGAAAGCGGCATCCCTCCTTCGTCCGTCAGATGCCGGACTACGGCGGGCAAGTTGCTCCATACGTTGGGATCACCTAACGTGTCGGTCAGGATTTCCCATTGGAAAAAGCGGGGGGATGGGTATAGGATGAATGAATGATGGGCGGGTGGATGGCGTCCAATTGGGCAGGAGAAAAAATATGAAGATGCGAATGTTGATCGGTTTCGTGTTGGCGAGTTGGGTGGGTGTGTCCTCGGCGCATGCGGAAAGAGGGTGGACCACGGTGGCAACGCTAACGGCAGGCGGGGACGCGAAGGAGGTGACGTTCACTCAGGAAGTTTCGCGGGTGATGATTACCTGCACGGAGGGGAGCGTGATTATCAATACGGTGGTGGTTCGGGAGGGGACCAAAACAACGCCTCACCGGGTGGGCACCCGGATTAACAAGGATGAGTCTCAACAGATCCGGGTGGGGGACCGGTTGAATGTGACGGGACTCCGGATTTCCGATGATGGTCGAGGGGAGTACACGGTCAAGGTGAGGCGGTAGCATTTGAGGTGTGAGTTGTCCCGGCGGCTTTTCGTTTAGTTTTTTTTGCCCAGGGGGGAGAACACTGGGGAGACCGGTCTCCCCGCCCCGCAAAGCCCGGGAAGAAAAGGGGGAATTGCCACCCCCCGCAAGTTGGTTTCCAAACCGGAAAGGAAGGTGGTTTTTTTAGACGCGGAAGATGGCGCCGAGTTTTTTGCCGAGGAGGAGGCTGGCCCCGAGGATGGTGACGGCGAGGAAGAGCATGGCCCAGACGCCGAGGGCGGAGGCGATGTATTTGCCGTCGCCGATGAGCTGGAAGAGTTCGTAGATGGTTTTGGTGATGGGGTAATAGTCGGCGCGCTGGGCGAGCATGAGGCTGTCGGAGACTTCGAGCATGCTGAAGGCGAAGGCGAGGAGGCCGCCGGCGATGAGGTTGGCGGTGATGAGGGGAAGGGTGATTTTGCGGAGGATGGTGAGGAGGCCGGCGCCGAGGTTGGCGGCGGCTTCTTCGAGGGTGACGGAGGTTTGTTGAAGTCCGGCGACGGCGGAGCGGACCATGTAGGGGAGGCGGCGAATGGCGTAGGCGATGACGAGGAAGAGGGTGGGGTTGGTGCGAACGTCGAAGAGTTGGGGCCAGAGGGCGCTGTTTTTGACCCAGTCGTAGTTGCTGATGTGGGAGCTGATGGCGAGGTAGCCGAAGGCCATGACGAGGCCGGGGACGGCGAGGGGGAGCATGGCGAGGGCGTCGAGGACCCCCCGCAACTTGATGGAGGAGCGGACGACGACGTAGGCGATGGCGATGCCGAGGATGGCGTTGAAGGTGACGGCGAGGAGGGAGTAGAGGAGGCTGTTGCGGATGCTGCTGACGGTCATGGAGTGGCCGAGGGCTTCGGTGTAGTTGCCAAGGGTGAATTGTTCGGGGAGGATGGACTGGTACCAGCTTCCGGGAACGGCGAGGCTGGTGGCGATGACGGCGAGGTGGGGGCTGAGGGCGATGAAGAGGACGAGGGTGAAGGGAAGGGCGGCAAGAAGGCCGGGGAGGCCGCGGAGGGTGACGGTGGAGGAGGCAATGGCGGCTTTGCTTTGCATGGCGTAGGCTTTGCCGCCGAAGATGAATTTGCCGACGGCGTAGAGGGAAACGCTGGCGGCGAGCATGACGAAGACGAGGGCGTAGGGGAAGGGGTTGGTGCCGATTTCCTTGAGGGCGTCGAAGACCTGGACGGAGGCGACCTGGTGATAGTTCATGATGAGGGGGGTGCCGAGTTCGGTGAAGCTCCAGATGAAGACGATGGTGCCGCCGGCGAAGAGGCCGGGCATCATGAGGGGGAGGGTGATTTTGAAGAAGCGGCGGGTTCCGCGGCAGCCGAGGTTGGCGGCGGCTTCGTCCATGGCGGGGTCGATGTTGGCGAGGGCGGCGCTGGCGTTGAGGTACATGATGGGGTAGAGGGCGAGGGCCTGGAGGGAGATGACGCCCCAGTATTGGAGGCGGCCGAGCCAGTCGACAGGGCCGAGGCCGAGGGCGGTGTTGAGGCTGCCGTATTGGCCAAGGATTTGCTGGAAGCCGATGGCGCCGACGAAGGGAGGGAGGATCATGGGAACGAGGATGAGGGCGCCGAGGATTTTTTTGCCGGGGAAGTCGTAGCGATTGCCGATCCAGGCGAGGGGGAGGGCGATGAGGGTGACGAGGGTGGTGGTGCCGATGGCGAGCATGAGGCTGTTGAAGAGGCCTTCGGCGTAGATGGGGTTCTGGAAGACGCCGATGAGGTAGCGGGTGGTGAATTCGCCGTTGGCGAAGAAGCCGCCGCGAACGACCATCCAGAGGGGGGTGAGGAAGAGGAGGCCGAAGATGAGGCTGACGGAGATGAAGAGGGTCCAGGCTAGGCGGTCACGCATGGGGAGGGTTCTCCGGGGCGGGGGCGGGACGGGCGGGAGCCGGACCCTCTAGTTGGGGTATTGAAAAGGGGATGGGAGAATCGATGAGCGTTTTGGAGTGCGGCGGCTTGCCGCCGCTATTCTTTGTTTCGGCAAGGGTTGCTTTGAGAATGTTGTTGGTGAGGTGTGCTGCTTGAGCTGCCCAAAGCGGCGTCAAGCCGCCGCACTCCAAAAGGTTTTTTTCGCGGGGGTTGCGGGTGGTGGTGGGTTGGAGAGGTTGAACGGCTTGGAGGGCTTCGCGGTAGCTTTGGCGGAAGAAGAGGGTCCATTCGCGGGTGTAGTCGAGGCGGTCGATGCGGCGGGAAAGGCTGAGGGCGTTGAGCCAGGTGAGTTCTTCGGGGAGGTCGGGCATGCGGCTGAGGAGTCGGAGGGCTTCGGGTTGGTTTTCGAGGCCGCCATTTTGGAGGATGGCGAGCCAGACGGCGCGGAGTTCGCGGGCGGAGTTCATGCTCATGCAGCGGATGAGGTCGCGATGGATGCCGAAGTGGCGGCCGGTCCAGCGACTGACGTAGAGGAATTCCTCGGCGAGGGCGTAGGGATTGATGCGGGGGTCGGCGAGGTCGTCGGCGGAATGCTGGAGGTGGCGGAGGTGGGCGGCGTGGAGGTCGGGGTGGTCGGAGGGATAGAAGTCGCGGCGGATGGGGATGCGGCGAAGGGTGTATTTGCGGGGGCCACCGGGGGTTCCGGCGTGGTAGGTCCAGAGGCGTTGGCCGGGTTCGGTGAGGGTGAATTCGATGAAGCGAACGGCGATGTCGCGGGAGGGGGCGCCACGGAGGAGGGAGATGGGATCGCAACTTACGCCGGAGCCGCCGGTGGGCGTGACGTAGGCCATGGTGGGGGAGCCGTCGGGGCGGAGGGAGGCCTGGGCCTGGTAGCGGCCAAAGAAGTCGATGGCGATGCCTGCGGCGGCGTTGCCGGTGCTGACGTCGATGGGAACTTTGCTGGCGGAGTCGGTGAAGTAGCGGGCGTTGGCGCCGATGCGCTGGACGAGGCGGAGGCCGCGCAGCCAGCCGGCCTCGATGGCGTCCTGGTAGGCGCGGGGAACGTCGTCGGGGAGCTGGCCGTCGGGGAGGCGGGCGGCGGCGATGGAGGCTTCGAAGCGGAGGATGTCGTCGCGGGTGAATCCGGCTTCGGCGACTTGTTTGTGGCATTGTTCGTGGATGATGAGTTCGAAGGCCTTGGCGATGCTTCCGCTTTTGGTGGGGTCGGCGACGCCGAGCTGGCGGACGTAGCGGGGATCGGAGAGGTGTTCCCATTCGGAGGGAGGGGTGTGGATGCCGAGGTCGCGGAGGCGGTCGAAGTTGTAGCAGATGCCGAAGGTGCTGACGGCGTTGCCGAAGAGGGTGGAGGTGAACCAGACTTCGCCGCTGATTTCGGCGGGGATGAGGGTGGCGCCGTCGGGGGTTTCGAAGATGCCGGGAGGGGGGGCGTCGGGCCAGGGGGGTACGGTGAGGCCCTGCTGGTTGGCGATGCGGTGGTCGTATTCGCCGCCGCCGAAGAAGAGGTCGATGCGGGAGGAGAAGGAGCGGGGATCGTCGGTGGAGCGGAAGGCGAGGTAGATGTCGCGAAGTTGCCGCCAGTGGGCGAGTTCCTGTTCGGAGCGGCGGGCGAAGGCGGTTTCGGATTCGCCTTCGCGGGGCTCGGGGCGGGGTTCGCGGTCGGGCTGGAAGCGGCGGTCGGTCATGGTTTCGCCGGCAAGGGCGGTCCATGGGCGGCCTTGGCCGGTCCACCAGGCCCGCATGGCGTTGATGTATTCGGAGCGGAGGTAGCGGGCGATTTCGGTGGTGCCGCCGATGGCCCGCCAGTCGATGAGCACGGGCTGGCCATAGTGTTCGTGATGCCATGCGGAGAAGGCTTCGGCGAATTCGTAGCGAATGGCCTCGTTGTGGGGGGTAACGATGATGAGGACGGGGTCGCCGGGCCGCCAGGCGGAGGTGGCGCGTTCGCCCCGGAACAGGAAGGGAAGGGCGATGACGAGGGCGGCGGCGGCGAGGATGCCAAGGTTGCGGTTCATGACGGGCTCAGGACCGGAGGAGGACGACGTTGTTTTCGCGGAACCAGAGGCGGGCGACTTCGACCTCGTCGTCCTTGGTGACGATTTTTGGGTTCATATCGAAAACCTGAAGTTTGACCGGGCCGGGGGTATTGGTTCCGGCGTCATAGACGTTGACTTCGTGCTGAGCCATTTCCCCGAGGTAGACGGAGTCGTGGACGGCTCCGGTGAAGAGGTTGCCGGCATCGGCGGGGGGATGGTGGCCGAGGTGGATGACTTCGGGCCGGATGGAGAGGGTGACGCGGTCGCCGGGAGCGAGGGGTTCGGGTGGCTGGAGGCTGCTGATGACGGGGCCGAGGGGACAGGCGACCTGGATGCGGCCGGGTTGGACGGATTCAACGGTTCCTTCGATGAAGTTGGTTTCGCCGATGAAGTTTGCGATGAGGCGGTTGCGGGGAAGTTTGTAGATGTTGCGGGGGGTGTCGCATTGCTGGATGCGGCCGGCGTCGAGGATGGCGATACGGTCGGCGATGGAAAGGGCTTCTTTCTGATCGTGGGTGACGTAGACGGCGGTGAGGCCGGCATTTTTGCAGATGCGGCGGATTTCGGCGCGCATGTCGAGGCGGAGCTTGGCGTCGAGGTTGGAGAGGGGTTCGTCGAGGAGCAGGCATTGGGGCCGGACAACGAGGGCCCGGGCGAGGGCGACCCGCTGCTGCTGGCCGCCGGAGAGCTGGTTGGGCTTGTAGTCGGCCCGCTCGGTCATGCGGACGGCGGCGAGGGCTTCGTCGACGCGTTCGTTGAGTTCACGTTTAGGGACCTTGCGGAGGTCGAGGCCGAAGGCGACGTTTTCGCGCACGGACATGTGGGGCCAGAGGGCGTAGCTCTGAAAAACCATGCCGGTGTCACGCTGCTCGGGAGGGAGTTTGGTGACATCGCGGTCGCCGATGAGGATGCGGCCTTGTTCGGGGATGTAGAAGCCGGCGATGCAGCGGAGCAGGGTGGTTTTGCCGCAACCGCTGGGGCCAAGAAGGAAGAAAAGCTCGCCCGGCTCGATGGTGAGGCTGACGTTGTCGACGACGACATGGTCGCCGAAGGATTTTATGATGTTTTCAAACCGAATGGATACGGCCATGGACGACTCCGTGGGGATAGACGAGGGAGGCTGAATGGACTGTTGGTCGGGGATTGTCCCCGGCGAAGGACGCAGGTCAACCATCAAGCCGTGTCTAACCAACTTCTAATTGAGTCGGAGGGGGTTACCTGGGAGGGAATCAGCCGCGGAACGTCGGTGGAGCTAGATAAACCATTGGACAGCAGGGGATTGGATGCGAAGGGTCAGCAGAAGGTGTAGCTAGAATTGGTATTTAAGGGCTGACCCTGAGGCTAGATTTGGTTTTTAAGGGCTGACCCCGGTGGGTTAGAAGCGCCAGCCGAGGCCGGCGCTGACTTGCCAGCCGTCGCCGCGGCCTTCGACGCGGCGGTAGCCGCCGAGGTGGGCGATGAAGGAGGAGTAGCCGGCGAGGAGGTCGGCGCCGAGGTAGGTGACGTTTTCGTCGGCGCTTACGGGCTCGAACCAGGTTTTGAGGAGGCTGGCGCGGGCGCCGACACCAAAGGAATCGCGGATGGAATCGAGGCCGAGGGAGAGTCGGCCGCCGCCGATGCCGGCTTCAGCTTCGAGGACCGGGGAGTAGGGGGCGGAGGGGCGGATTTTGAGGCCGAGTCCGGCGCTGATGCCGAGAGGAACGGAGATGGTGCCGGAAACGTAGGGTTCGAGGGCGTGGGCACGGGGGGTGGCAAGGGAGAGCAGGGCGAGGATGACGGCAAGGCTTAGGGTTTTCATGATGTGTGGGCTCCAGAGGTTTGTGGGAAGGTAATTCGTTTGGTTTAGGGTGACAAGTTTTCGCGTGGTGAATCTGGGGAATGGAAGGCGCCGTGGGCGAGGAAGGTGAGGGTAAGGTGGATGGCGTGAGGGTTTTTCATGAGGAAGGGATGGGAGGCTTGGATGACGATGTGGTCTTTCATGCCCTGGATTTTGGTGTTTTCGATGGAGACTTTGCCGTCGTCGGGTCCGGGGATCATGGCGCTGTTGATCCAGTTGATGGATCGGTTGCCGGCGATGATGCCGAGTTCGAAGGTGACGGGGCCGAGCCGGTTGGGGAGGGAGTTGGAGGCGGTGCCGAGTTGGCGTCCGGCAGGGCCGTTGATTTTTCGGAAGGCCCACCAAGTGCCGATTTTGTCGACGACTTGGCTGCCTTGATTCGGGGGGCCGAGCATGACGACGCGGCCGAGGCGGGGGTCGGTGTGGTGGCTAAAGTAATAGCGGACGAGGATGCCGCCGAGGGAGTGGGTGACGAAGTGGATGCGGTGGCGCGGGGTGAGGGTTGGATCTTGGAGGGCGGCGCCGAGGGTGGTTTCGCTGAGGGTGGGGATGTCGGCGGAGCGGGAGGGGTAACTGATGTTGAGGACGTGGTAGCCTTGCCCGGTGAGGGCGGCTTGGAGTTTGTTCATGCTGGAGGAGCTGCGGGCGAGACCGTGGAGCAGGATGACGGCTTCAGGCTCCTGAGCGGATGCGGGGGTGGCGAGGTTGA
Source organism: Kiritimatiellia bacterium (assembly GCA_035327665.1). Classification (GTDB taxonomy): domain Bacteria; phylum Verrucomicrobiota; class Kiritimatiellia; order CAIVKH01; family CAIVKH01; genus DAOLCW01. The sequence continues at coordinate 4,151 of DAOLCW010000039.1, read as the reverse complement.
GGCTGGAGGCGAGGGCCATGAGGACAAGGGGGATTATGAGGCGCCAGCGATTTAAATGAAGAGTTAAAAACATGGCATGGTTTGTTGAGATTTATCGCGAGGAGCGATGTGGTTTGTCGAGGACGTTCATGGATATGAGGAAAAGGAGAAGAATCATCTTCATCAGTTTCTTCGAATTATCGGACATCAATACATCGGACAACGTTATGGGAGTGGTTGCTGTGGGATATTGGTGTTTCTGAGGCGGAGGGCGTTGGTGATGACGCTGAGGCTGCTGAGGGTCATGGCGAGGCTGGCGAGGGCGGGGGTGAGGAGGAGGCCGGTGAGGGGGTAGAGGGCGCCGGCGGCGACGGGGATGGCGATGGCGTTGTAAAGGAAGGCGAAGGCAAGGTTCTGCCGGATGTTGCGGAGGGTGGCGCGGCCAAGGGTGAAGGCATGGGCGGCGCGGTTGAGGTCGCCGTCGAGGAGGGTGATGTCGGCGGTTTCGATGGCGACGGAGGTGGCGGTGCCGACGGCGATGCCGATGTGGGCGGCGGCAAGGGCGGGGGCGTCGTTGATGCCGTCGCCGATCATGGCGACGGTGTGGCCCTGCTGTTTGAGGTGGTGGATGATGTCCTGCTTTTGCTCGGGGAGGAGGGCGGCGTGGACGTTGGCGATGCCGAGTTGGAGGGCGATGTGGCGGGCGGTGGGCTCGGCGTCGCCGGTGAGCATGATGCAGGTTTTACCGTCGCGGTGGAAGCGGTGGAGGGCTTCGGAGGTGGTGGGGCGGAGGGGGTCGGCGATGACGAGGAAGCCAAGGCAGTGGGTGTCGCGGGCGACCCAGACGACGGTTTGGCCCTGGGTTTCAGCGCGGTGGGCGAGGGAGGTGAGGTCGGGCGGGAGGGGGATGTGATGTTCGGCGAGCCAGCGGGGATGGCCGATGCGAAGGGTGTGGTTTTGATGGGTGGCCTGGATACCGCGGCCGGGATGGGCGTGGACGTCGTGGACAGGAAGGAGGGGTAAGTTGCGGGGGGTGGAGGCGGAACGGATGGCGTGGGCGAGGGGATGTTCGCTGGATTGTTCGACGGAGGCGGCAAGTTGGAGGAGGTCTTTTTCGTGGAGGTCGGAAATGGGGTGGAGGGAAATGAGCCGGGGCTGGCCTTGGGTAAGGGTTCCGGTTTTGTCGAAGAGGATGGTGTCGATGGTGGAGAGGCGTTCGAGGGTGGCGGCGTCGCGGATGAGGATACCGTGGCGGGCGGCGTGGCCCATGGCAACGACGATGGACATGGGGGTGGCAAGTCCAAGGGCGCAGGGGCAGGTGATCATGAGGACGGTGACGGCGTTGATGAGGGCGTAGAGGAGGCGGGGCTCGGGGCCGAGGACATACCAGAGGAAGAAGGTGGCGGCGGCGAGGAGAAGGACGACGGGGACGACGTAGCCGACGACGCGGTCGGCGATGCGCTGGATGGGGGCGCGGCTTTCCTGGGCTTGCTGGACGCGGCGGATGATGCGGGCGAGGAGGGTTTGGGAGCCGACGCGCTCGGCGCGGAAGTGGAAGGCGCCGTGGCCGTTGATGGTGCCGGCGGTGACGGGGTCGCCGGGGGCGCGGTGGCGGGGAAGGGGTTCGCCGGTGATCATGGATTCGTCGATGTGGGATTGGCCATGGGTGATGCAGCCGTCGGCAGGGATGGTTCCGCCGGGGCGGACGAGGAGGAGGTCGCCGGGCTGGATGTCGGCGGGGGAGATGTCCTGGATGTGGCCGTCGGGCTGGATGCGGTGGGCGAGGGGCGGGGTGAGGGAGAGGAGGGCTTGGATGGCGTGGCCGGTTTTGCCCTGGGCGCGTTTTTCGATCCATTGGCCGAGGAGGACAAGGGCGGTGATCATGGCGGCGGCTTCGAAGTAGACGGGGACGCCTCCGTGCTGGTGGAAGCTGGGGGGGAAGAGGCCGGGGGCGAGGAGGGCGAGGAGGCTGTAGGCCCAGGTGATGAGGATGCCCATGGAGATGAGGGTGAACATGTTGAGGCGGCGGGACCAGGATTGGGCGCCTTTGAGAAGAAGGGGCCAGCCGCAAAGAAAGACGATGAGGGTGGTGAGGAGGGCCTGGATCCAGAGGGACCACGGCTGGTGGAGGGCGTGAATCCAGGGGGAGGGGAGTCCGGGGAGGTGGCTGCCCATGGCGAGGGCGGCGACGGGGAGGGTGAGGGCGAGGGCTCCCAGCATCCGTTGTTTAAGGTGGGGAATCACGTCATCCGAACAGGGCTTGGGAAACCTGATGGGCGGGGGTGGCGGCAGGGGAGACGTTGTGGAGGGCGACGTTTTTGTTTTTGTCGCGGAAGAAGTCGAGGGACCAGGTGGTGGGGAAGAGGAGGACGAGGTGGCCGTCGGCATCTTCGGCGGCGACGACGCCGGATCCGAGGAAGAGGGTGTCGAGGCGTTCGCGGGGGAAGTCGGCGTCGAGCCATTGGATGACGTGAAAGGAGGCGGGCTCGGTGCGGGTTTCGGCGCCGTATTCGGTTTCGAGGCGGTATTTGACGACGTCGAACTGGAGGGGGCCGACGGCGCCGAGGAGGGTGGATTTGTTGTAGGAGTTGAGGGGATGGAAGGCTTGGATGAGGCCTTCGTTGAGGAGCTGTTCGAGGCCGGCCCGGTATTGTTTGTATTTTCCGAGGTTGGCGTTGTTGAGGTAGACGAAGGATTCGGGGGGGAAGCGGGGAATTTCGTGGTATTGAATGGAGGGGTCGGGGGAGAGGGTGTCGCCGATGCGGAAGGAGCGGTGGGCAACGAGGCCGAGGATGTCGCCGGGATAGGCTTTTTCGAGGGATTCGCGCTCGTTGCCGAAGAGTTTCTGGGGGTAGGCGAGGCGGATCATTTTTTTGGATTCGGGGTCGCAGACTTGCATGTCCTTCTCGAAGACGCCGGAGCAGATGCGGATGAAGGCGAGGGTGTCGCGGTGTTTGGGGTTCATGTTGGCCTGAACCTTGAAGACGAAGGCGGAAAAGGTGGGGTGGTCGGGGGAAATGAGCTGGTCGGCGCTTTTGCGGGGGGCGGGGGGGGCGGCGTGGCGGACGAAGTAGTCGAGGAGGAGTTGGACGCCGAAGTTGGTCATGGCGCTGCCGAAGAAGACGGGGGAGATTTCGCCGCTGAGGATGCGGTGGGGTTCGAAGGGGGCTCCGGCGACTTCAAGCATGTCGAGTTCTTGCCGCCATTTTTCGTACATCTCGGGGTGGAGCTTGTCGATGAGTTCGGGGTCGTCGGGTCCGGAGACGGAGAAGGGGGCTTTGTATTTGTTGTGGACGGTGCGCTCGAACTGGAAGACTTGACGGGTGAGGCGGTCGTAGACGCCTTTGAAGTCGGGGCCGTCGCCGATGGGCCAGGTGACGGGGCAGGCGGCGATGCCGAGGACACGCTCGAGTTCGTCGAGGAGGGCGAGGGGCTCCTGGGTGGGCCGGTCGAGCTTGTTCATGAAGGTGAAGATGGGGATGCCGCGCATGCGGCAAATCTCGAAGAGCTTGCGGGTGCGATCCTCGATGCCCTTGGCGGCGTCGATGACCATGACGGCGCTGTCGACGGCGGTAAGGACGCGGTAGGTGTCCTCGCTGAAATCCTTGTGGCCGGGGGTGTCGAGGAGGTTGATGCAGGCGCCCTCGTACTCGAATTGGAGGACGGTGGAGGAGATGGAGATGCCGCGCTGTTTTTCGAGTTCCATCCAGTCGGAGGTGGTGGCGTGCTGGTTTTTGCGGGCCCGCACGGAACCGGCGAGGTGAAGGGCGCCTCCGTAAAGGAGTAGTTTTTCGGTGAGGGTGGTTTTCCCGGCATCGGGGTGGGAGATGATGGCGAAGGTGCGACGGCGATTGATTTCTGCGGAAAGGGAATGGCTCATAATCGGGAAGGGTTGGAGATCAAGGCTCGCAGTGTGAAGGAAGGACGGGGCGGGGACAAGTTGGAAGTGGATTTTGGGTTGGATGGTTGGAGGGTGGAACTTTTGCTCCGGCGACGCGAGGTCGCCGGGGGCGGTGTTGTGGGGGGTGAGGTGTGAGGGAGGGCAAAACTTTCGCTCCGGCGACACGAGGTCGCCGGGGGCGGTGTTGCGGGGGGTGAGGTGTGGGGAGGGCAAAACTTTCGCTCCGGCGACGCGAGGTCGCCGGGGGCGGTGTTGTGGGGGTGAGGTGTGA
>DAOLCW010000038.1:25442-27426 GCA_035327665.1 Kiritimatiellia bacterium | reverse complement strand
CTTCGCCGCGGCAGTCTTCGTTCTCGCTGCGCTGCGAACGAAGACTGGCGGAGAGGGAGGGATTCGAACCCTCGGTACGCTTTTGGCGCACACACGCTTTCCAGGCGAGCCCGATCGACCACTCCGGCACCTCTCCGAAAGACCCGCACAACCTAATCATGCCAAACCTTACTGGCAAGCGTAAATCCGCTCCCTTCCTTTCACATGTCGGGCACATCTCTGATTGACCGACCTGCTTTTTCGCCAGAGTCGGAAGTATGAAGACGCCCCCCCGCAGGCCCCGTCAAGGAGACCTGCGGAGAGGCAAGCGTGAACTATGCCGCCTTCACGTCGATCCGGCGCGGCTGGGCCTTTTCGGTCTTGGGCAGCACGAGATGAAGTACCCCGTTGCGCAAGTTGGCCTCGATCCGCTCCCGATCGATGTCCCGATTGAGGGTGAACGAGCGCTTGAATACGCCCGGCACCGCTCCCCGGACCATCAGGGTGAAACCTTCCATGCTTTCCACATGTTGCTCCGCCGTGATGGTCAGAACATCCTGTTCCAACTGAATGTCGATGTCCTTGTCTTCCACTCCAGGGGTGTCCATCACGACAAGAAGTGCGTCCTTCTTCTCATAGATGTCCACCCGGGGTTCGTAAACCGGTCGCCGGGCCGCTTCCCGAACCGCTCCTGAAGAGGCTTTTTCAATTGCCTGATTCTTATCCGTCATGACACGTGCTCCTTTCCGATCCCGCTGGCTTAGCCTGCGGTCACATTGATTTGCTTTGGCTTACTTGCTTCTGCGCGGGGCAGACGAACGGTCAAAATCCCGTTTCGACTGGTCGCGGTCACCTGGTCCGAGGAAATGTCAAAAGGCAGCCGGAATGACCGTACAAACGATCCGGTCAACCGCTCGGCCCGATGGCATGTCACATCCTCATTCAAGGTCTCCCCCTCGCGCACTCCCTTGAGGGTCACATGATCCTCGTGAACCGTAAGCTCGACCTTCGAGGGATCGACTCCGGGGATTTCCGCAGTCAGCACCACCTCATGGTCGTTCGACCATACGTTCACCGCAGGATACTCGGTGTCCACGCTCGCTTGGCTGAACAACCGATTCACTTCACGATGCAGTCGTTGCATTTCCACAAAAGGATCTGCATCCCACCATGCTGTTACTGGCCATACCATTTTCTCAGCTCCTTTCCGCCCATTCGGGCATTGGTTCATACTCACGCCTCTTTAAATAGCATCAAGCATGCCAAAGAGCCTTCAAATCATATATGATCTACATACCAACGACTTACACGTAATATGAGCAAGATATATAGAGTCATAATGCTACTATACGGCTAAATGATGCTCATTTTGAGCGTCATTTTTATGCAGTTATCACATGTAGCAGCTTCATGAACTGAACTTCCCGTTCCAGCCCGGAAGTGCGCGCCTTTACAAGGTCATGGTGGAATACATTTACCTAATACCATTACCTATACCTTTAAGTAGACCCGGAAGTTACAGGTAGTGGCCTGACTCATGTCGCCAAAGTGGAGCAGGCTTCAAGCCTGTGATCTTCCGCACGAACACCGACCGGCTACAGGAGTAGGTAACCTTAATCGTCCCGACCGATCCGAACATCAGCCGGGGAGTACACAGTCCGCTCATCACGGACCAGACGCGTCATCACCGGAGTGATCGCGGCTGGCTCAGTCCCTATGCCGAAGCTGGAAGGACCAAGCAGGCGGGGCGAATCACTTTCGGGTTGAGCCGCAACGGTCGGGGGTGCCGGTTCAGCTTCCTGAACAGCAACCGCATCGCGCCGAGTCCGCCGAGTCCGGGGCGGAACCGGGGTTTCAGTCGCTTCCGGAGGAGCCTCAACTGCCACCACCTCTACAACCTCTTCCGAAGTCACTTCGGCAACCTCAACCTCTTCCGTCGCTTCCTCAACCTCGGCCACCTCAACCGGAAGCTCCGGCGCCACCACCTCTACCTCCGCGACCTCTT
>DAOLCW010000038.1:0-25342 GCA_035327665.1 Kiritimatiellia bacterium | reverse complement strand
TCGGCCACCTCAACCGGAAGCTCCGGCGCCACCACCTCTACCTCCGCGACCTCTTCAACCTCTTCCGGAGTCACTTCGGCGACCTCAACCTCTTCCACCGGTTCCTCAACCTCGGCCACCTCGATGGCTTCTGGAATCGCTTCCGGCTCGGGAAGAACCGGCTCGACCACCACTTCGGCCAACCGGCGAGCTTCGGCACCCTTCAGTTCCTCCACGTCTTCGCGAAGCGCATCGATTTTCCCGGAAAACTCCGCCCGGAGAGATTCGACGGCGTCAACCACGCCGTCGGTGGTTCGTTGCACCTCATCCAAGCTGGAAAGCCGTAGATTCATGACCTGCAACTGTTCCTGCTGGGCCCGTTGCGAGTCGGCCAGGGAAACCATTGCCTCCTGCAACGCCTTCAAGTATGCGGTCCATTCCGGATCGGGGAATGTCGCCGGTGGTGGGTCAATCATCGGGGCGAGCGGGGGTTGAACAAGCCCTGCTGCCAGCTCCTCTCGATCACGACGAGGTTCCCACAGAAAATAGATCGCCACCGCAATCAAAGCCACCACAGCCAGGGCGAGCAACCATCCCCCCACTCCACCAGGTGATTCCTCGCGGGTCGGCCCGCCTGCGGGTTGAGAAGCTACGGGCGATGCACCATCCACCGGCGCCGCGCGAACCGAAGTTGCGGGGGGTGCCGAAGGCGGGTTCGCGGCGGGAGGTACCGGCAAAGGGGCCGGCACAGGAGCGGAATCCGAAGGTGCCTTGACCGACGCAGGTGGCGGCGCGGCCGCAAGCCGACTCGCAATCTTCGGAGGCAGGGGTTTTGGAGTCTCGCCGGTCATGGGGTCCTACTGAAGACGAATCCTTGGCTTGGTTGAAGTCAGAGGTTGAGATGTATCCGACAAGGTGACCATGCGCCGGGGTTTCGAACCAGGTAGCGGAGGCGGGGTCGGTGTGCCGTCGGAAGCTGTGCCGACATCGTCGTGGGTTTCCTCGGAAACAGGTCCGGGAATCGTATCCTCCACCTCTGCCGCATCCTGCGAGAATAAATCCCGTTCAACGGGTTCGGCTTCGGTCTTCGTTTCCGGAGCCAGCCACGAGGCCGCTCCAGGAAGCACCCCGCTCTCCGTCCGCTCAACCGCAGGCTTGGCGGCCGAAGGCTTGGTCCGGGTGGTTGCCGCCAGCGTCGTGCGGGCAGCCGGAGTCGCCGGCCGCCGGGGTGCCGATCCTTCCGGACGGACAGGCCGCTTGGCCGCTGGCTCGGCCGACGGAGCCGCCGCAGCCGCGCCTCCACGTCGATGCTGAATCAGTTCGCGCTCGACCTGTTCGAGTTTGGTCACCGTGGCCCGCCATTCCGACTGCAATTGCTCAAGGCGGCGCTGAAGAACCTCCTCCTTCTGCTGAGCCCGAACCGCCGCTTCTTCGGCTAGCTTGCGCTGCTGAGCGAGGCTCTGCTCCCGTTGGCGAAGGGTGCCGGCAAGATCCTGGGAACTCTTGCGCTGAGCCTGAAGCTCAATTTCACGCTGCCGGCGCAGCTCGCGCTCTTCGTCATAAAACTTCTTCTGCTGATCCAGCCGCATGGAAATCGACTGGTTTTCCTGACGAAGTTGCTCAATCCGGTGTTGGAGATCCTCGTGCTGAACCCGGCTGTTCTCCAACTCGTCTTCGAGATCGTTCCGCTGCTGTTCCAGCGTGGCGATCGATTCCTCATACTGGCGGGCCAACCGCTCGGCTTCCTGCTGGAGCAGGTCGATTTGCTCCTGAAGGTATTCCTGCTTCAACGTGGACGCCCGCTGCTCATCCACAAAACTCAACTTGCGTTGTTCAAGCTCCTGCAGGGTTTGGTCCAGCTTGGCCTCAAGCGTGCGGTAATCCGCACTGACCCGTTCAAGCTGATCCGACAATTCGGCCTGGCGGGCATGGCTGGTTTCTTGAAGCTCGCGCACCGTTTCCCGTTCACGGGCGACCTCTTGTTCAAGGCCGCGAATCCGTTCCTCCCCGTCTTGAATCAATTTCTCCTGCGGTAGCAATTTCTGTTCAAGCGCATGGCGGCGGGCCTGCTCATCGAGGAGCGCCTTCTTGTTGGTCGCGAGTTCCTCGTCGCGATGCCGGGCCCGTTCTTCCTCTGCTTCAAGCGCTTCCCGCAACTCGGTCAATTCCTGTTCACGCTCACGGGAGCGCTCCTCTTCCTCGCGAAGCGTCACCGAGAGCCGGTTCGCTTCCGCTTGACGGGATTCCGAGGCTTTCCGGACTTCCTCAAGCTCCAGGGCCACGGCCGCCGCCTTGGCTTGGACGGCCTCAAATTGGTCATTGAGCGCCTTGAGTGCGGAACGATGCCCGGCATCGAGGGACAACGCCCGTTCTTCCTCTCGCTTGAGCTGATCTCGCAGAAGTTCCACTTCGCGGGCCTGGCTGGCCTGCTCGGCTTCCAGAGCAACCCGGCGTTCCTCGGCCGAGGCCAACTCATCGCGGGCCCGGTCCCACTCCGCAGTGATCGCCGCCAACTCATCGCGCAACCGGAGGCGTTCTTCCCCGGACGCCCGCTCGAGTTCATGGCAACGCGTCTCCATCTCCCTCGCTTGCTCGGCCCACCCATCCCGCTCCCCGTTCACCCGGGCCAGATCGGCTTCAACACTCGCACAACGGGTCTGGATCGCTTCGAGCTGGCGGGCGGCTTCGTCGCGCTCCGCTTCGACCTGATCAAGTTCCGCCTGCCAGACCGCATCCCGCTCGGATGCGGCAAGCGTAAGCTGCTCAATCCTTTCCCGCGCTTCCTCGGCCTCTTGCTCAAGCGCCGCGGCGCGCTCCAACGATTCCTGCTCGCGCACCTTCAACTCGGCCAGACGCTCCTCTGCTTCCGCCCGCGCGTCATTCGCCTCCGCGCAACGCCGCTGCAAATCCTCTTCCAAATCAAGCCGCAACTTGTTCAACCGCTCGATTTCCAAGTCGGCCTGACCCAGCCGGGTGGTCAGCTCACGGCTTTCCTCCTGCATCCGCTCGATGCGCTGGTTCAACGCAAGTTCAATCCGACGACTTCGTTCCTTCAGCTCGTTCATGGCCACCCTTTGTGCTTCGAGTTCCCCGGCAATTCGATCCCGTTCCGCGCGGGCCTCCTCACGTTGACCAGCCTGCTCTTCCTCGATCCGGGCCAGATCCGCTTCGGCCCGCTCGGCGCGAAGCCCCGCCGCCTCCAACGCCGACACCGCCCGCTTCAACTCCGCTTCGACTTCCGGCAATTTCTTGACCGCTGATTTTTCCTCAACGAATTTCGCCCGCTGGACATCCACCGGACCTTCAATAAACTGTTCAAGCAAAGCCAGGTAGTCCCGCATGTGGGTCCGGCGCTTTTTCAAAGTTTCCTGGACCGACGCCATCACGCTTTCTTCGCGGGCGAGTTCGGCTTCGCGCTCGTTGGCTTCGCCAAGCAGCACTTCGCGGGCGAGCTCACGGCGGGCCTCGATCTCGGCGGCGCGGCGCTCCAGTTCTTTTTCCGCCCGCGACAAGTCGGCTCCCAACCGCTTTTGTTCGCTTTCCGCGGCGGCAAGCTTGGTCCCCCATGCCCGCTCCTGTTCCTGCCATTGCTTCCGCGCCGCAGCGTGCTCGGCTTGCAACGTCGAGACCTCGGACGCCCGGGCCGCCAAGCGATCCTCGAGCGCCTTCACATGATCGCGCTCGGCAGCAAGCGTTCGGGCGGCCGTCTCCAAATCACGAAGTTTGCCGGCCACGTCTTGTTCCAATTCAAGACCACGGGCCTCCGCCGCTGCCCGCGCGGATGCGGATTCAAGCAAACGGGTCTCCCGTTCGGTCACATCCTCGCGCAAGCGTTTCGCGGCAGCCTGCTCCTGTTCAAGTTGGCGGAGCGTATCCAGAAGCCGGATTTCGCGATCGCTCACGTCCTGCTCGACCTCTTCGATACGAAGACGCAACGCCGCTTCCTTCTGCTCAAAGTCCCGGCGCTGATTCACATGCGAACGTTCAAGATCCGCCAATTGCTCGCGGGCCCGGTCCAATTCTCCCGCCAACACCGCATGGTCCCGAACCTGTCCATCCAGCTTGGCGATCAGGGACGCTTCCGTTTCCGCCCACGCGCGCCGGGCCTGTTCCGCCTCATCGGTGAGACGATCCACGTCCGCCTGCCGGGACCGGGCGTCCGCCGACACCGCGTCCAGAGTCTCCCGTGCATGCTCCAGCTCGACCATCAACTCGCGCTCGCGGGCCTGTTTCGCGTTCTGAAGATCCCGCACATCCTGATGGGAACGCTCAAGCTCGCCGGTCAACTTGGCCAGCTTGCCCGTCATCTCATCGAGTTTGCGGCCCGCCGCCAACGCGTCCGCACGCAACGCTTTTTCCTGTTCCGACCACGCCCCCGACTTGCGGCTATACTCCGCCGCCAACGCATCTTCCCGCGCCTTGACATCGGCGAGTAGCTTGGCCTCCCGGGCCTTCCAATCCGCTTCACGCTTCTGGAACGACTGGGTGAGTTGGGCTTCGTGAGCCCGGGTTTGATCAGCAAGGGCCAGCGCCCGGTTGAGTTGTTCGGCCAGACTCTTCTGCTCCCGCTGGGTCTGCTGCTCACGGGATGCAAGCTGGGCCTGAAGGGCCGCTACCTGCTCTTCCAATGCACGGACCGCCCGGTCGTCAGATGCTGGCGCCGGGGCCGGGGGCGGCACGGAGGGAGAAGGTGCCGGCGGCGCAACTGCACCCGCCAACCGCTCGCCAAGTAGTCCCGTTTCTCCCGTCCGGCGATTCCGGACTGCCGACGTCGATTGAACCAGACCGACCTCCAGGAAATCTTTGAGCGCGGCCAGCGGGACCGGACCATACTCATGGCCGTCATCCCCCACCGCAATCCAATCCATGTCCAAACCTTCCACCGTATCGGCGGCAAACCATTGCAACTGGTCGCGACTCAACCGGTGCTCGGGAGCAATCCGTCCATCTGCCGCCCACGCCTTCAATTCCTCGAAGGCAATCGGTCCAAACACCTCCCCCTCCTCCGTGCGCAGGTACCACGGAACGGCGGGGTCGTTGGGCTGGCCAGTTGCGTTTGGATTGGAAAGGCGTTCGATCACCCGAGACCTCCCGGTCGGTTATCGCGCGAGGATGCGGATGGGAAGCATCGCGGTGGACGACGTGCCATCGGCAAGATCGCTGGTGGTAATGTGCAATTCATACCGACCGGCCCGAAGATCGGGAAGGCGAAGAAACTGCACGAGAAAGAAATCGCGCCGGGGGTTGCGGGAAACATCGGCGATCTGCACCGCCTCTTCGCGCCACACCGGCTCCCCACCGGAAGCGCGGTACAACGCGAGTTCCTGGCGCAGGGACACCGTGAAAAATCCGTCCGCGCGCTGGCGGGAGGTGTAGTGATCCAATTCCACATACACGAGAATCTCCGGATACGATCCACGGACGAAGTCATACGATGCGAAGGGCGTGAACGAGCCAAACCCCTGTACGCTTTCGCACAGCCAGGCTCCCGTGATTTCCACCGGACGAAGGGAATTCAAGGAAGTCGCGAGCGCCGCCGCCGAATCGACCAATACCAACCGGTCCTCTTCGTTCGACCGGCCTAGGTCGCGGGCCAACGTGGCAAAGAAATCTGCATAGCCCCCGAGAGCGACCCGGTCGACTTCGTTGAGAGCATTGAAAAATTCGCGGTCCATGGCGAACGCCGGATCGATCAAGCTCATCCCCGAGGTGGCCAGAATCGCCCGGGTCTTGTTGCTCCGGCCCGGTACAGCTTGCGAAGCCAACCAGCCCTGCACCCGCTCCAGCACTTGATCGTCGCTCAACGTTTTCTCCACCTCCACTTCGACCAGACGCTCGACTTCGACAATCCGCTCCACTTCAACCTGAACCTCAACCAACCGTTCGACTTCCACCTCAAACGGAACCTCGACGATACGCTCCACTTCAACCATGACTTCCACCGGAACTTCGACGATTCGCTCGACTTCCACTTCGACCGGTATTTCCACCACCTTCTCCACCACCATCGTACGGCTGGTCACCGCCGAGGTCACATCCGCGACCAGACTTTTCAGTTCCTGTACATCGCGGGGAAGGCTACGAAGTTGGTCGGGAGAAAACGCTGGCTCGTTCGCAAACACCGTTCGGTCGGCGGGCGAAGCGAGAATCGGCGCAGCCGCCGGTTCCGGAGCGGGCGCCGCCGTCATCGTGGCCGGGGTCACCGGTGTGTTTGCCCGGATCAAGGTCACCGGGACCGGGCTCCAGGCCAAATTCGTCTGAACCGCCCCGGAACTGCTGCGCGGGGCCGGCGCGGGCGCCGTCTGACATCCCGACAACAAAAGCGCCGCCACCACCCCGCCCACTGCACATCCTTTTATCCATCGAACCGAATACGTAGTCATTGAGAATCTCCAGGAAAATATCAACCAACCGGGAATCCCCCGCGCCGTAGAACGTGTGAACCCGTCGAATCCGGGAATCCCGAGAATTCGACAACACGGTACACAGTGCGGAATAACCCCACAAAAAAATCCCGTTCAACCTGCCGGAATACCCGGGATAAGGCAAGAAAGAATCGTGGTTCTTCCCGATCCTTCAGCCGGAAAACTGAAGGTCATACAAACGCCGGTACAATCCACCCTTTTCGAGCAGGGCCTGGTGGGTCCCCTCCTCCACCAAACGGCCTTGATCGAGGACCAGAATCCGGTCGCAATGCATCACCGTGGAAAGCCGGTGGGCAATCGCAAAAACCGTGCGGCCCTCCATCAGCTCCAACAGTGCCGCCTGCACCAGGCGCTCCGACTCCGTATCCAATGCACTTGTCGCTTCATCCAATAAAAGCAACGGCGGATTGCGGAGCAAGGCGCGGGCGATGGCAAGACGTTGACGCTGTCCTCCCGACAGCCGCGATCCCAACTCCCCGATTTCCGTGTCGTAGCCATCCGGCATCGCCATGATAAAGTCGTGGGCATTCGCCCGCTTGGCCGCAGCCACGATGGCATCGCGGGGGACCTCTCCGCTTCCATAACCGATGTTGCGGGCCACCGTGTCGTTAAACAACACCGTATCCTGAGTGACCAGGCCAATCTGCTTGCGAAGCGATTCGAGGGTATAATCCCGCACATCCCTCCCGTTGATCATTACTGCCCCCTCGGTGGGATCGTAAAAACGCGGCAGCAGACTGACCAGCGTCGTTTTGCCGGCCCCTGACCCCCCGACAATCGCCACCCGGGTTCCCGCCGCAATCTCCAGGGAGATCTCCCGCAGCACCGGCTTGTCTCCATAATCAAAGCCCACCCGGTCAAAACGAATCGAGCTGACCGGCGGCTCCATCCGCGCCGCCCCCGGACGGTCCACGACCGTCACCGGGGTGTCGAGAACCTCGAAGATCCGGTCCGCTGCCGCCGCCGCCTGCTCGATCTGCAAATGCACCCGGCTGAGCTTTTTGACCGGCGTGTACAACATCACCATCGCTCCTGCGAAGGTGATGAATTCGCCCGCCGTCATTTGCACCGTATGCACGTAAAGGAGAAGCAGGCTGAAGCCCAGGGTGGTGATGAACACGATGATCGGCTCGATCGCCGCCCGGGCCCGCGTCACCTTCATGATCCGGCTGAAGAACGTCGCATTCTGCTTGTGAAAACGCTCCTGCTCGTAGCCTTCCATTCCAAACGCCTTGACCACCCGCACGCACGCCACCCCTTCCTGCAGGATCGAAACAAGGTCGGCAATGCGCTGCTGGGACTCGCGCGCATACCGTCGTACCCGCTTGCCAAAAGCGAGCACCGGAAGAATGCACACCGGAAACAACACCAGACTGATCAACGCCAACACCGGATCCAGGGTCAGAATGAACACCAGCATCGCCACGATGGTCATCGGCTCCTTGGCTAAATCTTCGATCACCGTGGAGACTGAACTCTGCACCACGGTGGTGTCATTGGTTGTGCGCGAGATAATCTCCCCCGTCCGGCTTTGCACAAAATAGGCAAGCGAGAGCCGGTTAAAATGAGCAAACATCGCATCCCGCAAATCAAGGACCACCCGATTCCCCACCCATTGCACTTCATACTTGCTGAGGTACTCCGACACCCCCCGAACCAGTCCCACCAGCGGAATCAACAGCATGGCGAGAAGAATGTCGCGCCGGGTCGCTTCGGAAAGGCTGAACACGGTGTCAAACCCCCCTTTAAGCACCCACATCAACGCACCGTTGGCCGCTCCGTAGACCAATCCTGCGGCAAGCCCCACCAGCAACCGGCCACGGTAACGCAAGGCGTAGGTCAACAATCGGCGATAGGTCAGCCAGGACGCCCGGCTGGTCGAGGCGGATGAGGATTCGATCGTCATCGCGCCCCCCCCCCTTCCTGCCCGGCCGCCCGGACCTGACGCTGCTGGAACGCCAGCTCCCATAGCTTGGCATATTTCACATACACCCCGAACGAACTGACCAGCGCGATCAACAACCCGTGAAAACCGTCAAGAAACCCCCGCTTCACCACATACCCCTTGAAAAAACGAATCTTCGGACGCAATAAAAAATCCATCCATCGAAACCGTTCTCCCTCCTTGAACTTTTCGTGTGCGGTGATCGACGAAAAACGATTCACCGTCTCAAGATGATCCCGGATGTCGTCGTAAGTATAATGGTAGAGTACACCTTTTAGCCGCTTGACCTCTCCCGTCACAAACACCTGATCATGCGGCTCCTGCCCGCCGCTCCGTCCGTGATCTCGATGGAACAGCCGGAGCTTGATGTCTGGATACCACTCCCCATAGCGGATCCACTTGCCAAGATAGTACACCATCCGGGGGAATTCGTAGCCGTACACGTGGTCGTCTTTCCCCTCGAATGTGTTCAGGATCTCCGCCCGCAGCCCCGCCGACACCTCCTCGTCCGCATCCACGAACAACAACCAGTCATGGGTCGCCATTTTCCGGATCAGATTTTTTTGACCGATGTAGCCCAGCCACTCATGCTGAACCACCCGGTCGGTGTAGGTCCTGCAGATCTCCACCGTGGCATCCGTGCTGAAGCTGTCCACCACCACAATTTCATCGCACCAGGCGAGGCTGTCGAGGCAACGGCGGATGTTCCGTTCCTCATTGTATGTGGTTACGCAAGCTGTGATCCGGGGGCGCATGGTCTTGTTTAGGGTGTGGAGCCGGGGGCGTTCAGCCACCGCATGGCCTCCTCGTATACCCGCTCCGCCGGGATCGCCGCGAGAACTTTCTCCGCCTCCTCCGACCTCCGGGCGATATCCCGGCCCCGCGCGCCCTCCCCTTGCACAATCGAGATCCGGTCCCCCAGCGGACCGGTAACCTCCGGGTCGGTCATCCCGAACACCGCGACCACCGGCGTACCCACCGCAGCGGCTAGATGCATCCCCCCGCTGTCATTGCAAATCACCACATCGCACGACGCTAGAACCGCCGCCCATTCGTCCAGCGTCGTGCGGCCCGCCAGCCGAATACACCCCTCGCCAACCCCGTCCGCAATCTCATCGCAGGCCGCGACATCTCCCGGACCGCCCGCCAGCACGATCGAAGCGCCTCGCTCCCGCCGCAGCTTGGCCGCCACCGCGCAGAACGACTGCACCGGCCAGCGTTTTGATGGCCCCCGGGCCGCCCCGGGAAGGATTCCCACCCGGGGACGCGCCGAACCCTCAAGCCAGGCTTGCGCCGCGATCCCGGCCGCCGCCGGCACCGTGAGACGGGGAACCGGCAACGACCCC
Organism: Kiritimatiellia bacterium; assembly: GCA_035327665.1. Taxonomy (GTDB): domain Bacteria; phylum Verrucomicrobiota; class Kiritimatiellia; order CAIVKH01; family CAIVKH01; genus DAOLCW01. The sequence goes on along the minus strand of DAOLCW010000038.1, from coordinate 15,647 downwards.
GGAAGGGTAGTCCGGTTCATTAGTCCCATCACTTCCCACGCTTGGTGCCGCGCCACGCAATGATCCCCCTTCACGAGGCAGGGCTTCAGAAGCAGGGAACGTAGCGGCGCTCCGCAATAGCCCGCCCGAAATGGAATTCCCCCCGCCCACGCCAGATAGGCCGTACGGTACGAATTCGGCAAGATATACGCTTTGTCGAAGCGCAAACTGCGCAACCGCTTGGCCATGGTCCGCGTCCCTTGCCACGTCCGGGGATACTCCAACACCCCGTCAGGGGCCGGATGCATGTCCCAAATCCCCCTCACCGAAGGACGGCACACCACCGAAAGAGAATCGTGGGGATGACGCTCCCGGTACCATTGCAGGCCCGGCATCGCCATAATGCAATCGCCAATCCAATTCGGACTGATCACGAGAATCCTCCTCCCGCCCCGGGGTTCGGACTCCACGCCCCCCTCAGCGAAAGCAGATGCGGTTGATCCATTCGTTGAATTCATCGGCTCCACTCAACATTTCGATTTCCACCCGGAGAAAATAAACCGGAACATCCACCCGCTCCAGCATCGGGAACCTCACCGCATCTTTTTCCGTCGTCACAATGATTTTCGCCCCTCGCTGCAATCCCCGGTTGATCACATCCAGGATTTCCTGCTGGGTGTAGCGGTGATGGTCTGCATAACGCTTGTGATAGACCACCCTCGCCCCCAGCCGGGTCAACTCATCCTCAAACCCCTTCGGCATGGCAATACCCGACACCGCCGCAACATCCATTTCCCGCAGAAACTCCAACGGTTCCCGCTCCTTGGTGTAAACATTCTGAAGGAATTTTGCCTGATGGCGGCACTCCGAAATCTCCGCCGTCGGATTCAACTCCCGAAGCTGCTTCTTCAATTCCACCGCCCCATCCCCGTTGGACTTGGTGATGAAAATGAACCCCGCCCGCTTGATGTTCCGCACCGGCTCCCGAAGAATCCCCCGCGGCAGCATCTTCCGGTTGCCAAAGGGATTGGTGCGGTCCACCAGGACAATATCCAACCGGTGCTTCAACGCAAGGTATTGAAACCCATCATCAAGAATCAGCGTGTCGCATCCGTACTTGGTGATCGCCCACTGACCCGCTTTCACCCGGTTTTTGTCCACGATCACCACCACATCCTTCAAATTGCTTGCCAACATGTACGGCTCATCGCCGCTGAGCGCCGAATCCAGCAGCAAGCGCTCCCCGTCCGAAACCACCCGTGGCGGTTCATTCCCCACCGAATCCGACGTAAGGCGATTCTTCAGACGCTCCATAAACGGCAGCTCATCCTTTTTATAGCCCCGGCTCAGGATCGCCACCTTTCGCCCGCTCGCTTGCAAGGTGCGGGCGAACACCTCCACAATCGGCGTCTTTCCCGTTCCCCCTACCGTCAAATTCCCGATGCTGATCACCTGACACCCCAAGGTGTGAGGCCGGAACAACCCGCGGTTGTACAACCACAACCGGCTCTGCACCAGCACCGCAAACACATGCGATAAACCTCGAAGCGCACCGCGCACCAGGAACGCAATGCGTCCCTGACGACGGTCTTCGATGATACTGAGGACATAGGCCTCGATTTTTTCAGAGTAGCGCCGCATCGCGAGGTTCCAGCCAGGACAAGACAAAGCCCGGCATCGTGCCATGCCCTCCCACCCGCTGGCAATTTCAATTCCCCGCCGGCCTGCCGCTCGGTCTTACGCCCGAACCGACTCCTGAATCCCCAACTTATCCATCTTGTATTTGAGGATGCGGCGGGTCGTTCCCAGCAGCTCCGCCGCCCGCGTTTGTACGCCGTGCGCCTTTTTAAGCGCTTCCATCACCAGCGCCCGCTCATAATGGTCCACCGCCTCCGCCAAGGTCTGGTTCCCCGGCGCATCCAATCCCGGCTGGGCCGCGCCTGTCTCCATCCCCGCGCCGTTCCGGAACTCGATCGGCAACGACTCCATCCCGATCGTCTTTTGATGCCCGTACAAAACCAGGACCCGCTCGATGATGTTCTTCATCTCCCGGACATTCCCCGGCCAACTGTAACGGCTGAACGCCCTCAAGACCTCCGTGCTAAACTCCCGCGCGGCAATGTTCATGCTTTGCTGGAAAAACGCCAGATAGTACTCGGCCATGAGCGGAATATCCTCCGGACGGTTCCGCAGCGGTGGAATGCGGATCGGAACCACGTTCAGCCGGTAATACAAATCCTCCCGGAACCGTCCCGCCCGCATCTCCTCCTCCAGATCCTTGTTCGTCGCGGCAAGAATACGCGCATTGGTCCGGATCACCTGAGTTCCTCCCACGCGCATGTATTCCCGCTCCTGTAGCACCCGCAACAACTTCACTTGCGTGGTCAACGACATCTCGCTGACTTCATCAAAAAACAAGGTTCCCGAACCCGCGAGGTCGAAACGCCCCGGTTTCCGCTTGTCCGCATGGGTGAACGCTCCCTTCTCATGGCCGAACAGTTCACTTTCCATCAACGATTCCGGCAGCGCCCCGCAATGCACCGCCACAAACGGCTCCTCCCGACGCCCGCTCCACGCATGAATTTGGCGGGCAATCATCTCTTTGCCCGTCCCACTTTCTCCCGTCAACAATACCGTGGCTTCCGTCTCCGCCGCCCGCCGCGCATGCTCCAGAATCTCCCGGAACGAGGGCGAATGCCCCACCAATCCATTCACCGGAAACTGGCGCGACAAATCCGACTCCATCGCCTTCACGCACCGTTGCAACGTGCTGTTCCGCAGCGCCCGGGACACCAACCGTTTCAAATCCGCCACATCAAACGGCTTCACCACAAAATCCACCGCTCCCGATTTGATCGACTCCACCACCGGCTTTACGCTGCTCGATGCGCTGATCATGATCACCGGAGTGTGCGGATACAAATCGCTGACCTCCTTCAACAGCGTAACCCCGTCCTTGTCCGGCATCATCACATCGCTCAACATCAAGTCAATCGGACCCCGTTCCAGCGCCCGCACCGCCTCCTCTGCATTGGACGCCAGCACCAGGTCATAGTCGCCGCCAAAGATCATCCTCAAGGACTCCCGGCTGCCCCGGTCATCATCTACAATCAAAATACGTTTCATGTCTTCGCCTCCTTGGCTTGCACGGGAAACAACATGTTTACCGTCGTTCCCTGCCGGCCACTCTTCACATCAAGTTGTCCGTTGTGATCCATCACCGTTCGTTGGGCAATCGACAGCCCCAACCCCATTCCCCGCGCTTTGGTCGTGCAAAATGGCGAGAACACCTTGCCCCGGATTTCCGGATCCATCCCCCGCCCGTTGTCGGAAATTCTCACCAGTACCCCGCTGTCCGGCTTCCCGTTCGCCCGCGCCTCCAGCTCCAGCGTAATCTTCCCGTTGGCCATCCCCTCCAGCGCCTCCACCGAATTGTTCAACACATGCAGAAAACAGTCCTCAAGCGCCCGCGCATCCCCCGTCACCTTTAACGGCACGTCCGGAACCTTGGGCAAAATCTCAATGGAATCGGAACCGTTGAGCTTCTTTTCCAGTTGCTGAACCGAACGCCGCAGTGGCTCCCGGAGATCCACGTCGGACCACTCGATCTCCGGCGGGTTCGCAAAATGATTGATCTGGTCAATGATACTGTTGAGCCGGTTCACCTCCATGTTCACCAACTGGCTGAACTCATGACGAAACTCTTCGTCGTGGTAACGCTCCGGAAGCAATTGCGCAAACGTCTTGATCGCGACCAGCGGATTCCGCACCTCATGCGACATGCTCGCCGCCAGCTCCGTCCAGAACGCCGCACGTTCCACCCGCTCCTGTCGTGCCTTTAGCGCCATTTGCTGGGTCATGTCCTGAAGCATGATCACCACCCCCAGACTCCTACCCTCCTCCCGCACCGCCGACAACATCACGTGAAGCGGCTTGTGGGTCATCGGGTCCGTCCACTGCAACGGATGGTCCACCGGCTCGCCCCTGATGCTCCGCCGGGCCAGATCCGCCAACGCACTCCCGAGAACATCCACCGCTTTATTGACCGCCCGCGCCGCCGGCGCATCGAGGATCTCCGCCGCCGCCGGACTGAACCAACGGATCATCCCCTCCGCATCCACAAACACAATACCCGTCGGCACCGCATCCAACAGCGTTTCCGCCAACTTCTTCTGAAGCGTAACTTCCCGGTACAACAACGCGCTTTCCAGCGACGCCGCCATCACGTCGGAAATCTCAATCAACGCGTCGATCGCCTCCGCATCGTAACGCGAACCATTCACCCGCGGACCCAGAGCGATCCATCCCAACAGGCCCCGCCGGTTCCGTAGCGGCACCAGCATTTCCACCCCGATCCGGTCCAGTACCCGCCCGGCAAGCTGACGCACCGATGCTTCACGCAACCCGTCAAGTTGGTCCCGGCAGATCATATGTCCGTGTTCAGCCATCCAGTGCACGAACCCGTCCGACTCCGCAAAACGGATTCCCGCCGCGTCCTCCCGCATCATCCAGCCGGACCGGTAGGCGATATCCTGACCTTCCGCTTCCTTTAAAAAGATCCCGATCCGGCTTACCTTCAACACGGTCGCCAACTCTTCCACCATCCGCTCCAGCAACCGGTCCACATTCTCGATGCTTCGGAACACCCGCGACAAATCACGAATCGACAATCCCTCCCCCTTCCCGACCCGCGAGGCCCCCCCCTCTGAACGCAACGCCGTCTCTTTGGCCAGGCGGGCCTCGTCCTTTAACATCCGTATCTCCGCGCGCGCCGAAACCAAATCAAACCCCTGTTTCACCAGCGCCGAAAACGCAATCGCATCCACCGGATAATCCACCACCGCATACACCGGCAAGTGAGCCGCCTTCAACACCGGATCGGTCCGCGGCATTCCCAGCACCATCACCACATGCTCCGGATGGTCATGCACCAGCCGTGAAAGGTGCTCCGTGCCCGCATCGGTCAGCACATCCACCATCACCACCCCCGGGCTTCGTCCCCTCGATGCCCGGAGGAAACCTTCCAGATCCTCCACCCGCACCACCTCATGCCCGCCGCGTAGATAACGCCCGACCCGGCCGGCGAGGTCATCATCCCGGGTGATCAGAATCAGCGGATCCGCATACGGACTCATGATGCCACCGCCTCCTTTACCATCGGAAAATAGAGATGGAACGCTGTCCCTTTGCCCACATCGCTTTCCACATCCACCATCCCTCCGTGCTCACGAATGATTCCATGCGACACCGACAACCCCAACCCCGTCCCCGAACTCTTGGTCGTGAAAAATGGATCGAAAATATGCTGGAGATCATCCACCGGAATTCCCGCTCCGCTGTCCTGAATCGTAATCCGCAAATACGCAACCACCGGCTCGTTCTGCCATGTATCCACCATCCCCGGCCGCAACGCATCCACCGCTGAAGCCAGCACCAGGGTCCCCCCTTGTTCCAACGCATCCAGGGCGTTCAGGAAAAAGTTGAGCACGGCTTGCGCCAGATGGTTCGGATCCCCGAGAATCCGGTGCGTTTCCGCCTTGTACGCCATCCGGATCTCCACCCCCCGCTGCCGGAACTGCTGCCCCAGCAACTTCAACGATTTGTCGATCACCTCCGTGATATCCAACGGTTGAAGCGTCGGCTTGGAGGGGCGCGCAAAATGAAGCAACTGATTGACAATCCCGTCGATCCGGTTGATCTCCCCCCCGATCAGCGAACTGAACGTCGTACGAAAATCCTCATCCTCGTAACGCTCCGGCAACAACTGCGCAAACGTCTTCAGCGTCACCAGTGGATTCTTGATCTCATGGGCCATTCCCGCCGAAAGCGTACCCAGACTCGCCAACCGGTCCGTCCGCCGAACCTGCTCCTCCAGCTTGTGCTCCCGGGTAATGTCATTAAACACCAGCAACACCCCCAGCGATACCCCCGCATGACTTTTTACCTCCACGCAATCCGCAGTGAGATAAACCGTCTGCTCCCCCTCCTTCACCAGCGTTACCTCCTGATTCCGCACCTCCACCCGTCTCGATAGCATATCCGAAACCAACGCAAGAAGCGGACCCGGAAGCTCCTCCATCGGCAAACCGACCCAGTCCATCCTGCTGCTCCCGAGAATCCGCTCCGCCTCCCGGTTGCATACCGTAATCATCCCCAGCTCGCTTACCGCCACCACTCCGCTCACCAGATTCTCCAGCAAGGTGCTGTTGTACACCCGGCTATCCTGAATCTGCTGATACAGCTTCGCGTTCTCAAGCGCGATCGCCAATTGATCGCACAACCCCAAAACCAACCGTTGTTCCACCCCGCCGAATATGCGGGCCGCTACCCGCGGACCCAGCAAAACATATCCCACCACGGCATCTTTCGACCGGATCGAGGACAGTGCGGCAATTCCATGTCGCTTCATAAAGGCCTGCGCATCTCGAAGCGAATCGGTCGGCCGCATGCGATCAATCAAATCATACACCAGCATGCCGTTTTCTTCCGGCAGATCGCTCAACCATGACAAAGCGGGCGGCACTTCCGGATCGGTCAATCCATCCGGCCACGCATAGACCATCCGAAGGGCGCCTCCCTCTTCCAGAACAATCCGCAAATGATCCACATCCAGCTTTTGCCTCAAAATTCTCGCGAACTGATCGAAAATTGCATCCCGGCGAAACAGGGCATTCATTAAACGCGCGGATTCCTGAAGGATGACCCCGGTATCAATCGGCGGCGATTGAATAAACAACTTGTTCGACATCCGGTGCAGCCAGCCCTGGGCCGGGGTCATCGCAAGCGCGACCACAAGGGCGGCAATAAAATGCCCCAACCCCTCGTACTCCGGGGCGATTAAACGGAGAACATGGGAAAGGCCCAACCATACCACCACATACAAAAAGGCCAGATACACGATGAGCAACACGGTCGCCACAACCCGACGCAACACACTCGAAACATCGAGAATACTCCGGGTCGCCACCCCATACGCGAGCGCGCTGATGAATACGATTGATGCCAGCGGCAGCAGATTGCTGAGCTGCACATAGCCTGTTAGTTGAGGAATGACCACCACCGCGATTCCCCAAAGCAAGCCGCCAAGACACCCCAGCGAGAGAAATTGTAATTCCGCACGCTGAATCCCTTGAATGTGCTTCAGGTCCCGCAGAAAAAGTACCACCAACACCCCCCACGCCACCACCAGATGCATGACCACCAAAAAGAATCCCGGACCATATTCCGGCAAGGGAATATCTTCGTTGCGATCAGGAAGAATCGCCGACTCTAAAAAAAACGCGGTCTGGCACAACAGCACGGCAGGCAAACAGGCCGCGATAAAGACACCACCATGGATCGCAAAGCGACCGGCGGAAGCCTGAGGCTGAACCATCGCCAGCCTCAACAGGTACACCAGCCCCGGGACCAACGTGGCCATCGCGGTGGATTGCCGGATCCATAACATCGCCTCGGCCTCGGTGCTGCTGATCGAGGCCAGGCCAAGAAGGATCAGCCAAACCGTCAACCCCGTCGCAAGCAACAGACAGAGCTGATTGATCCTCCTCCGGGGTTGGGAAAAGAACACCGCCCCCCCGGTCGACATCGTCGCAAGAATCGAAATCAAAATACTGGCCTGAAATAGGTTCATGCCCCGTTGACCATCCTTAACACCGCGGAACTATTGCCCCCTCCCATCCCGTGAACGTTGACCAGGATGTGCTCGGCATGAACCCGGATCGCCCGCGACATAATGTGGTTGAGTTCACACTCGGGATCAGGATCTTCCAGGTTCGCCGTCGGAGGAAGCAGACCGCTTTGCATCGCCTGAACGCATGACGCGACTTGCAAAGGCCCCGCCGCAGAAACCGGATTCCCGATCACTCCCTTGATCGAACTAACCGGAATGCGCCCGGCAAGGCGACCAAACACCCTCTGAATCCGCTTGCTTTCCACCACATCCAGAATGGGATGACTCGGGCCGTGGGCCGAGATGTAACCAACATCGGAAGGAACCAGCCCTGAGTTCGCCAAGGCTTCTTTCATCGTCCGATCAAACCCGCTTCCCGGCTCATCGAACTTGTGATCGGTCACCATCGCCGAACCCAGCAACTCAGCCAAAGGCTTTCCTCCACGCATTCGGGCATGATGAATCTCCTCCAGCACGAATACCGCAATCCCCTCCGAAATCACCCCGCCTTCACGGTGCTTGTCAAACGGGCGGCTGCACCGGTCGGGGGGGAGCGTGAATTTACCCGCAAGACCCGCCATACTGAAGGTCGCCATGGAAAGCGGGGTGATCGAGGAATCAACTCCTCCCGTCAACACCACGTCGGATCGACCGCTCCGGATCCACTCCGCACCCTGTATGATTGCATCCATTCCCGCCGGACACGCCGACGCCAACGTACTTCGACGCGTCTCGACTTGGAGATACTCACAAATGGAATTTACGCACGCATGAGGCTGGGAGGCCGCAAGGGTATACGGGCGAACGTATTCAGGACCCTTTCGCTTGTGATTGTCCTCCGCCTCCTCGACCACCCCGATCGCACTCGTGCTCAAACCCATCATGACCGGCACCGGAGCATCCTTCTTCAAGTCGTCCCGGGTGATCCCCGCGTGCTTCAAAGCCATCACCGTCGCCGCCACCCCGAGTTGACTGCTCCGAGCAAGACGCCGGTACTTGGGCAGATCCCGCGTATAGTCTTCCAGATGGAACCCCTTGATCTCCCCTGCCACGTTCACCGGATAATCGCTCGCGTCGAACGCACGGATCGTATCGAGGCCGCTCACCCCCTGCAGTGTCGCCTCCCAGAAATCCTCCAAATGGTTCCCGTTCGGGGCCAAAACCCCGATCCCGGTAATCACTACCCTTCGCGTTGAACTCAATGGTCGTTCTCCAGCGGTGCCCCTGAATAATCCGATTTATCCCGGACGGCTCAACTGCCCGAAGCTCCGCTTTGAATCTGCATGCCCCTGTTCACGATCCACCTGCGAGTCGCACACATCGTGCCACCTTTGGACGAACAGAAATGAACAAGGAATCAACATGCCGTTCACTTTTGAACGTAGCCACCCCCTTATTTGGGGTCAATACTTAAAACACCACTAAATTTGCCTACCCTTTTTGTGGCATGGCACTTGCTATTACCTCCTGCGCAGGTGTGTAAATAGAAAGGCTAACATCATGAACAAGACCTCAATAAAAGCAATCGTCTCCGCCACCCTTACCTTTGGACTGTCTGCGAGCCTCTTCGCGGATGGTTTCCGAAATCCCCCCGAAGGCGCTTCCGCCCTCGGTCGAATCGGCGGCCGCATTGCATACACCGAGGATGCCTCTGCCATCGCTCACAATCCCGCCAATCTGGTCGACCTCGACCAACCGTCCGCTTACCTCTCCCTTACCCTCGGCTACTCGAAGATGAAATTCGAAGCGCCTGATGGTCGCTCAACCTCCTCCCGGAGCCCCTGGGCCCTCCTTCCCAATCTCTTCGCCGCAACCCCCCTCGGCGAGGATGGCTGGGCCTTCGGTATCGGGCTGACCTCTCCTTACGGTCGCTCCACCGAACTCCCCGAGGACAGCCCCTTCCGCTACTCCGCCCCTTACTACACCCAGCTGATGTCCGCCAACGTCGCCCCCACCGTGGCCAAACGGCTAAATGAAAGGCTGTCTGTAGGTTTCGGAGTCAACTTCCTCTACACCGATCTCGAATTCCGGCAGATCTACCCCTGGGGGGTCGTCCTCGGCAACCCTGCTCTCCCCGATGGACGTAACACCATCTCCGCCGATGGCTATGGCGTCGGGGCCGCCGCCGCCATAACCTATGCCATCCGCGACAACCAGCGCATAGCCCTCACCTACCGCTCCCCCATCAAAGTCGATCTCGAAGGCTCCTTCCGCATCACCGACATCCCCGTCGACCCCGTCCGCGGCCCCGCCGGTGCCCCCCGCAGCGACTTCGAAAGCGATATCACCTTCCCCATGGTCATCGCCTTTGCCTACGGCATTCAACTTACCGACAAACTCACCCTCGAAGCCAACATCGAGTGGGCCCGCCAATCCTCCTTCGATAAACTCGACCTCGATGCCGGCATCAACCAACCTCTCCTCCCCTCCGACTCCATCGAAACCGACTGGAATGACAACTGGACCTACGGCCTCTCCGCGCTCTATCAAATCGACGACCAATGGGTCCTCCGGGCCGGATACATTTACCTCGAATCCCCCGTACCCTCCCGCACCATGCTCCCCACCACCGCCGAGGAAGACCAATCCGTCGTTTCCATCGGTGTCGGCTACACCTCCGGAAACCATCGCCTCGACGCCACCTACTCCCTTGGCCTCTTCAACGGCCGCCGCGTCACCAACAGCGACACCCCCGACTTCAACGGCAAATACGACTTCGAGGCTCACCTCTTCAGCCTTGCTTATGCCCTAAACTTCTAATCCGCGGAGAACGCCATGATCATGAGCGCAGCACCCTACCCTAAAATTCTCGTCATCGACGACGAACAAGGTCCCCGCGAAAGCCTTCGCATCCTCCTCAAAAACACCTACCAGGTCTTCCTCGCCGAAGGTGTCCTTGCCGGACTCAAAATCCTCAGGGAAGAGTGCCCCGACCTCGTGATCATGGACATCCGCATGCCCGGGATGAATGGCATCGAGGGCCTTCAGCACATCCGGGCCATTGATAAGGACGTCGCCGTCATCATGCTCACCGGTTTCGGTGCCCTCGAAACCGCCCAAAAGGCCTTGCGCCATGGCGCCAACGACTACCTCAAGAAACCCTTCGAAGTCGAAGAAATCTTGAGCGTCATCTCTACCAACCTCAAACGCGTCGAAATGAACCGCCGACGCAACCGAACCGAGCGCGACCTCAGTGAACTCAACATGAAGCTGGTTAAGGAACTGGCCAAGAAAGACCGGCTCGCCTCGCTTGGCCAGGCCTCCGCCGAACTTGTCCACGACCTCCGCAACCCCATGTCCATCGTCCTCGGGTACACCCAACTCCTCACCGAGGACCTCTCCAAACTTCGAGACGGCGCCGACTCCATGCAAGCCGAGTCCGCCTTGCACTACCTCGAAATCATCGAGAAAAGCGCCAAGCGCTGCAAAGATCTCACCGAAGTCTGGCGGAACCTCGGCCGCAAGGATCCCGACTCCGTTCGCCCCATCGAAGTCAACACCCTCCTCAAAAGCGTCGTCGACGAAATCAAGGTCATCGGTCGATCCCGCCCCGTGGAAATCCTCCTCGAAGATACCCCCGAAACCCTCTACATCTTCGGCGATGCCACCCAGATCACCCGCACCCTCAACAACATTGCCAGCAACGCCCTCGATGCCTTCCCCGACGAACATGAAGGCCGCATCGTCATCTCCGGAAAACGCTGCGACCAGCATGTCGTCATCTCCATCTGCGACAATGGCTCCGGAATCCCCCCCGACATGATCAGCAAGGTCTTCGACCCCTACGTCTCCACCAAAGGCGCTGACAAAGGCACCGGACTCGGCCTTTTCATCGCTAAAAAAATCATCGACGACCACAAAGGCTCCATCCAACTCACCAGCGAAGTCGGCAAGGGAACCACCGTCTCCATCCGCCTCCCCATCTGGGAAAAAGTCAACAAACTCCCTGCGACAACTCCTTGCGAAGCCGGGGCGAATCTGACAATGTAAATCGATGGAAAAAACGCCCTCATCCCCTCCTCTCACCGACTACCTATCCCGCACCGCCGACTACCTCGCCGCCATCACCCGCCTCTTCGGCGACTACAAGCGCCGAACCTTCTCCGCCCTCCAAATCCAGCCCGGACAACGTATGCTTGACGCCGGTTGCGGCACCGGCGATGACCTCATCGCCCTCGCCCGTCACCTTGGCCCCGCCGCCGAACTCCATGGAATCGATGTCTCTCCCGAATTGATCGAACGCGCCCGCGCTCGCGCCGAGGCCGAAAAACTTCCCCTTCACTTCGAGGTCATGGACCTCCTCACCCCTCGCTTCCCTCCCGCCTCCTTCCACCGCATTCGCTGCGACCGCGTCTTCCAGCATCTCCCCGAACCTGCCGCCGCCCTCCGCACCCTCGTCGCCCTCACCTGTCCCGGAGGGCTCATCCTCGTCGCCGATGTCGATTGGACCTCCCTCCGCGTAGAGCATCCCGACCCCGCAACCACGGCGCTGATCCTCGACGCCCAACGGAAGGTCGTGCCCAGCCCGGACAGCGGACGAAAACTCCACACCCTCTTCCACCACGCCGGACTCGCCGACATCGAAACCCACGCCGAAACCATTTGCATTACCGACCCCGGAGTCGCCCTCTTCGTCACCGGCCTCGGGACCATTCTCGACCACCTCCGCCAAACCGGCGCCCTTCCCTCCGAAGCCGCCGACGCCTGGCTCCGCGACGCCGGACAACCCGGCTTCTTCTGCTCCCTCACCGGATACATGACCCATGGCCGGGTTCCCTGATCCCCATGCTCACCCACCCCGTCACCCCTCCTCCCCTCATCCGGAGTTCCCACTCGACAAGCCTCGCTGCCGTCGTGCATAACCGGAACCTGCATCGTCTATTCCCGCGCACCTCCGCATGACAACACCCACCTCCCAACGTCTTCCCCTTTTCCTCGCCGTCACCGGTGTTCTCTGCCTCATCATCGGCCTGTTCTTCGGAATTCAAATCCCTTTCCGCATCGGCGAACAGCAAAGCCTCGTCACCCTCCTCAGCCTCGCCACCCTCGGTGCCGGGGCCGCCCTGCTCCTTCTTCGCTACCTCGTCTTCGATTATCCCGAACAACAACGGAATAAACTCACCGAAACCAAGCGCAAACAAACCTACCCCTCCACCGCCAAGTCCGACCCCAAAACCTCCGGCCAACCCGTCCTCACCTGGGAGCCTCCCACCCAGCGCCGCTGGATCGTCGCCACCATCTGCCTTGCCCTCCTCTCCTCCTACCTGATTTCCCGCACCTGGCTCGCCTCGCCGCCCCCTCCCACCCCCATCGACGCCCCCGAACCCGTCATCGACCTCGCCTCCCAACTCGGCTGGATGAACCCCTTCCGAAACCTCGAAGCCAACCTCGACATCGACCACGGCGACCTCGTCATCGCCTACACCAAACCCCTCATCGACGCCGGACCCGCCCTTACCGAAAACGGTCTTGCCGCCCTCGATGAACTCGCCTCCCTCATTCAGAACTCTGCCGACCCTCTCCAAATCGACGTCCTCGCCTTTGGCACCGGCGGCAACCTCCCCGGCGATCGCTTCACCCTTGGCCTCACCCGCGCCATGGTCATCGCCCGCCACCTCATGGATCAAGGCCTTGAACCCGCCCAAATCTCTGTCCGTGGTTCCACCGGCATCCCCGACAGCCTCAATTTCGGCCAACCCGTCCGCATCCGCCTAACCAACCCCGCCAGCGACACCCCGGCACGTCACCTCGTCGCCGCCCCCGGCCTCCCTGCCACCGCTCCCTCGGTCATCGAAGTCGAACGCATTGTCGAAGTCGAAAAACTCGTCGAAATCGAGCGCATCGTCGAAGTCCCCGTCGAGGTCGAACGCATCGTCGAAGTCGAACGCATCGTCGAAGTCCCCTCCGAACCCACCGAGCGCATCGTCGAAGTCGAAAAGATCGTCGAGGTTGAGCGCATCGTCGAGGTGCCGGTCGAAGGCATCGAACGCATCGTGGAAGTCGAGCGCATCGTCGAAGTCCCCTCCGAACCCACCGAGCGCATCGTCGAAATCGAAAAGATCGTCGAGGTTGAGCGCATCATCGAGGTCCCCGTCGAAGTCGAACGCATTGTCGAAGTCGAAAAACGCGTCGAGGTCCCCGTCGAGGTTGAGCGCATCGTCGAAATCTTCCGCGATGCCGAACCCGAAGATCCCGCCCGCATCGAAGAAATGAAGAGCGCCGCCCTCGCCCTCACCCGCGAAGTCGAAATGCTCATGGACCAACTCTCCCGCCAACAAACCCTCATCGACCAGACCCCCGTCGCTGAACGCGTCGTCGAAATCCCCGTCGAGGTCGAACGCATCGTCGAGATCCCCGTCGAAATCGAGCGTGTTGTGGAAGTCGAACGCATCATCGAGGTACCCGTGGAAGTCGAGCGCATCGTCGAAGTCCCCGTAGAAGTCGAACGCCAAGTCCTCGTGTCCGCCCCGGAGCCCGAATGGACCCCCGAAGAACTCGCCGACCGGCTCGAACGCCTCCTCACCGACTCCCCCCAACTTCGCGCCCAAACCGCCGCCCGGCTCCAGACCATCACCCAATCCACCGAACGCCAACCCCCTCTCGCCATCACCGAAGCCCGGTTGGTCCGATCCGTCGATGGATTCGCCGCCTACGACCCTTTCCAACCTCCTCGCTTCCCCCAAGGCAACCTTCCCGACATTCTCCTCTACACCGAAGTCGAGCACTTCACCTCCACCCCCCAACGTGACGGCACCCATCTCGTTGCCCTCATTCAGGAGGTAGCCATCCTCGATCTCGACCAACCCGGCGCCGACCCCCTCTGGCGTGAAGTCCCCGCCGAAATCACCGACCGCGCCCAAACCCGCCGCCGCGACTTCTTCCTCGTTCAATACCTGCGTATCCCCCCCGACCTCCCCGCCGGCCGCTATCAATTGAACGTTCAGGTCACCGACCAATCCACCGGCCAGTCCTCCCAGACCCGGATCCCCTTCCGTATCACCCGACGTTAGAACCTCAGCAAAAGCGGATCCCCCGCCTCACCCTTGCCTTCCCGGCACCCACGCCGTGGTTCGTCCTCCCACCACCGTGAAGGCCAGCGGATGCCCCTCCACCGTCGTCGCCCCCTTCGTTTTTCCCCACCGCACATGGAACAACCACGACTTCGGGAACCGTTCATCATCCGCATCCACCGCCACCGCCCGGTTGACCACCCGCTTCATCACCGACCGGATCGTCTTCGCCTCCTGATCCGAAAGGTCATTCGCCCGGCGCCGCGGATCAATCCGTGCCTGATAAAGAATCTCATCCGCCAGCCAATTCCCGATCCCCGCCGAAAACCCTTGATCCAGCAACACCGCCTTCACCGGTGCCTTTCGTTTCCGTAAATCGCGCACAAACTCGCTCGCCGCAGGCAACGCAAGCAACGGATCGAACCCCAACTCCGACACCGGCCGCTCCGCCTCCGGATCATTTCTCCATCGAATCCGACCCAACCGCCGCGCATCCCGGAACACCCCCCGCGAACCGTCCTCCATCATCAGCTCCAGCTTCGCAAACCGTGGCCTCTCATCCCCTCCCTCCCGAAACTCCATCCATCCCGTCATCCCCAAATGCAAAAGCAAAGCGCCTCCCCCCTCCATTTCCAGCCAGAAATACTTCCCCTTCCGTCCCGTCCCTGAAACCCATGCCCCCTTCATTCGTTCCGCCAATCGCCCCGGTTCCTCCTCATCAAAAACCAGTCTGTCCTCCGCCGCCCACACCTCCTTCACCCGTTTCCCCACCAGCGCGACCGCCGCCTTCTTTCTTACCGACTCCACCTCCGCCAATTCCGGCATATCAAAACCTCCCCTTACCTAATCAAAAAAATCCATCCCCAGTGTTCACACTTACTCTTAATCTTAATCCCCCCCCCCCTCAACCCCCCCCCCAAAAAAAACTCACCCCCCGCCCCCCACCTCCCCAAACTCCAACCTCCCCACCTCCTCACCTCCCCACCTCC
>DAOLCW010000037.1:0-27557 GCA_035327665.1 Kiritimatiellia bacterium | reverse complement strand
TTTCCGTCAACAAAAGCCCTTCCGCCGTCTGTTGAACATGAACTTCGTGGGTCCGGAAACGATAGCGCTGGGGGATGCGCACGGCCTGGCTGCGTCCAGACTTAAATACCTTGGCGGTGATCATGCAAAAACTCCTGATACGAAATTGATAACTACCAGTAAAGATAGTCCACTCCGGAAAGCCGGTAAAGGTCTGTTTTTCGATGACTTGCCGTTGTGGCTGCGTCCTTTAGCACGTGGCGCGGGGTTGGGACGAGCCCGTGGGTGACGCGGCCACGTCCTAAGGGACGCGGCTACGGGAGGACGAACGCAACATCCAACATACAACGTCCAAAAACAACGCGCGCGTTCGAAAGAACGCGGATCTTCTCCCGCGTTGACACATCCCCCCTCCGCGTTGTTGCCAACGCTACATCCCTCCTCCCGTCGCCGCGTTCGAAAGAACGCGGACGCCCCCGCGAAAAACACAAAAAAAGAGCGGCTGGTTTCCCAGCCGCTCTTGATCATTTCAAGCGAACTTGAATTAGGCGCGACGACGACGCGCAACCAGCAAACCGCCGAGGCCGATGCCGAGCAGGGCCAGGGTGGAGGGCTCGGGAACGATCTCGAACGAAGCGACATAATCATTGCCACCGTTGTTGTCGAAGATACGGTCTTCGCCTTGACCTTGGTCCACGCGGTCAGCGATGAAATACACGCCGACTTCATGCACGCCAACCGGGGCACCGGCCGCAACATCAACGCCAGCGACGTTCTGCCACCAATCATTGCCGTTGGCAGTGGTCAGATAGGGCAGATTCAATTCGCCGTTGGCGACGGGGGTGAACCATCCCATTTGCACTTCGGTACCGAAGAACCCTTGCCAGGTTTGAGCTTCGCCGCCGAGGGTCAACGTGGAAACCACGCCGAAATCCCAGCCGTCAAAGTCATCAGTGGCCCAGGTGGCCGAAGCATTGTACCAGGTGTCGCCTTCAACATGATAGACGGCGCTGTTGCCGATCCATTCAGGCTGCTGAGCGAACGAAACGCCGGCCATCATCGCGAGGGCGGCTGCTACTGCAGTTACTTTACGCATTCTCTTCTCTCCTTCTACTTGGTTTGTGTTTCGGGGCACTCGCCCCACAACGTTGTTACACCTCAGCAACATGCCTACTCCCTCATATCGTGTCAACAAAGAATGAACAGAAAAACGTTTCGATGAGTCAGGATGTCAAGTATCACCATTGCGAAATGCCCTCTCCAGAGGCGCACATTCATAAACATATCGCGCATCTGCATGATTTGTAAGGATTTCCAAACATTCCTGTTGCCAAATCATTGCTCGTACCCCCCACTCTTGATGAGAATGGGGTCAGAATTCAATTCGTGACAACCCCAGCATCTCGCAAACGTTGGAGCGATGCGTCTTCATAGGGATTCCACCCTTGGTCCGGCCGGGGTGTTTCCGCAATCACCTCCCGAGCTTGATCCATTTTCCCCGAGCCAGCCAAGGCTTCCGCTAAATGGAGGCGGAAAATGGGGTAAAGATGACCAGCCTGCTCTACCGCAGTCGTTAAGGGAACAACCGCCTCTGAAGCCTTTCCGTTGAGTAACAGGACCAATCCGTGAGTACTCAGGAAAAAGGGGTGGTTCGGATGGATCTCGATCGCCCGGTAGGTGTAAGGCAAGGCTTCGGAATTACGGCCCTGCAAGTGTAAATTCCACGCCAAGGCGTTCAGACCATCGCCAAAGTCCATCCGCTCAAGCGCGCGACGCAGCGACGCTTCCGCAAGATCTAGCCGCCCATCTTCAGCATGAAGTTCGGCCAAAAGGTAATTCCCAATGTGATGTCCGGGATCCAAGTTAACCAGGGTCCGAACCATTCTGCGGGCATTTTCACGCTCCCCGGTCCGGACATCGAGAAGAATTTGCCGCTGGATCACCTCGGGATTCCCGGATTGAACCCTCCGCGCATGACCGAGGTGAACCCTTGCCTGCTCAAGATCACCGGACGACCATGCTCGATCATACAGAAACAATTGGCCGGGAAGAAAGGCCGGCATGTCCAGTAACCCGGAAATAGCGTCCTCCATGAGATCTGAGTCACCGGTAGCACGGGCAATTTCTGCCAGCCCCATCAATGCCTGACCACGTGTCGCAGGATTGGCTCGTAATTGTCCGTGAATCGCCCGCGCTCGCCCATAGTCGCCAGCATCAATTAACCCCGCCGCTCGCTCGAGGGCATAGTCCAACATAAGTTGACGGCCATTTTCCATACGGGAGAGGATCGCATCCCCCGCCTCCGTATTGCCCTGGATGTAATGGATCCTCGCCAAACGCCTTAACAGGGCGTCATGCTCTGGCGCTTGACCCATCGCTTCATCAACCATTCTCTTCGCCCGTGCTGAATCACCCTGCTCAATCAGAACATCCACCAGGGTAACCAAGACCTCCAAATTCGTGCGATCCATCGCATAGGCCTGCTCGAGCCGGGCCAGTCCGATGCCTCGCAAGCCCGCCCGGGCAGTGAGCACACCCTGAACCGCATACACCCGGAAGTCATTGACCCAACCGTATTGCCCGGCAATCTCAAGCGGCGAAGGCTCCCGCACCAGACGGATCATTTCCGCATCCCACGCGGCACGCAACGCGGCATCGGACGCTTCCTCGCCCAGTCGCTGATAGATCGCCCCCAAGTTCAGCATCGCGCTCAAATTCCGCGGCTGGAAACTCAAGGCATACTCGAAAGCAGTCTTCGCTAGCTCCACATCCCCATCGACACCAAGGGTAAAGCCAAGATTGTTTGCATACATCCCCAGGGAATCCCCGACGATTCGAAAAATTCGCTCCAAACCAAGCGGAGGATTTACATCCGCGCCAATTCGACCACGAAAGCGATCAAGAAACGTCAACTCAGCCTGGGGATCGGCAACCCGTTTGCCGGGTAGCTCTTCATCGAAATCAATCCCGGTAAAACCTCCCCGGCTGGGCAGGGCAAGATACCCCCGGAGAATCCACGTGTCGGGATGCCCAAAAACCAGCAAACGCTCCGTGACGCCAGCATCCGAAGCGAGCCATTCATTGAGCAATGGATTTAACCCCGCCCTTACTACACTCCGCACCCCCGGGTCATCAAAGTAGGTTTCCAGAAACCTGAGATAGGCTGGAGACTGACTCGCCACTTCACTAATCAAACGGGCCTCCGGCAGACGTCGTCTGGATTCCCACTCCAGAATCGGACCCAGACTGCCCTGATGCAAAATCCACTCCACCCCCTCCCGGTCCGCGAGCATTTCTCTCGCCAGATCATTCAGCACCGTCCCTCCCTTCGGCCACGCCACCATGGTGTTGCGGGCACCGGCCCATCCCAAAACCAACCCGGCAAGGAGAATCAGGGCGACATTCATCCGGCGACGAAGGGGCGTAAGGACCACATGCCCTTTGCGATCTCGTAATCCGGTTAGAATGTGCCCGGAAAAATACCCGATCAACAATCCCATCCAAAGTGCGGTCAATACATAGGGTAGAACAACGAGCGAGCCCAGCCCGAGGGTCCGCCACGGCGACGCCGGAAGGTTGAACAACGTCACCAGTCCAACGCCCAGTAGAACCAGGCGAATCGCGTAGATCCCAAAATTCGTGTACTTGTCCGACGCCGTTTCAAACCCCCGGATAAACAGGAACAGCCCCGGGGCCACCGTGGTCAGAAACACGATCAACCAGCCATGACGGGGCATTCCCCGCAACACCTGACCGATCTGATCCTTCCAGAAGGTTTTGACCACCATCAAATACGAGTCGAATTCCCGCCACTCCGCCACCGGGCTCGTCCAATACGACCACGTGAACCAAAAACTCACCGACAACCCGGCGAGAATCAGCAACAGACCCACCGAGACATCCACCACCTTGAACGACTTCGAACGCCAGAACAGCCAAACCCACCAGAAAAAGAACAGCGGTCCAAACATCACAAACGACGAAAATTCGGATAACCCCACCCCGAACAGCAAGGCGAACCCGAACCAAACTCGACGGTCCGCATCATCCCGGTATAGGATCGCCAGCAGAACCGCTCCCAGCAGAAGGGCGAGGTCAAACGAAAGCGGGTGAATCCGGGTCGAGACGAAGATCACCGCAATGCTGGTCGCCGAGAACACCGCAGCAATCACCCCGGTAAGAATCCGGATCGAGGCGGGATCCGGCTTCGGAACCGCGCTGCGCCGCACCCGGGGCGGCATTTTCATCCTGATCCCCACTTCATAAACCAACCACGCCGAAACCGCCCCGCACACCACACTAAACCATGTCGCCACCGTCACCGGAAGATCCCCCGGCAACCTCGCGAACACCGAAAGAATCATTTGCCATACCGGGCGCGAAAGCGGGCGGAACGGATCGAAGCCCGCCAACGACCCCAGGGCCGCCGTCCACTCACTGGGGAACGGATACCGGGCCATCAAAAGGGCATAAAAAACCAGAGCGGAAAGGAAAACCAATCCCCCCGCCGCGCGAAACGGTAAGGTGCGGTAGCGCTTGGGCGAAAATCCAACGGTTGTCATATACAATCCTTCCAGCAAAAACCCCTTCTCCTAGGCAATACCTGCCAAAATGTAAAGAAAAACGCCCCCCCTCCCCGGGGTCAGCCCTTAAAAACCAAATCTAGCCGGACGTAGCGGACAACGCCCGATCCAGCCTCAGGATCAGCTCCTCGGCCGGTTCCAGCCCAATCGAAAACCGGAGCAAATTTCGCGATACCCCACAGCTTTCCGCCCACTCCAGCTCATGATAATGGGCGAGCAGAGTAAACGGGCAACAGAGGCTGAACACCGTCCCGAGATTTGGACCTTTGCTGATTTCCAACCCATCATAAAACCGGGGAGCCTTCACCGCCGCGTCCTTCAGAATGACCGAAAATAATCCACCGTACCCTCCCCCGGGCTTCCTGAACCCATCATACACCATGCGACGGGTGACCGAGGGGTGGCAGATCGCGTCGACTCCGGGATGCTCCCGGAGCCAATTCACGACATGCAGCGTCGTTTCGTTGATCCGGTCCACTCGCTGCGAATAGTCCCGGCTTGCTTCTGCAACCAGGCTTAACGTATCGCCCCACAGACAATCCTCAAATTCCGCAGCAAGTCCATCGTACAACTCATCATAACGTGGACTTGCCGGATTCAGAATCACCGCTCCCGCCATCAGATCGCCACGACCGGTAAAGTACTTGGTCAGGCTCGTCACCACCGCATCCGCAGCCCCCATCAAGTCCACATTGACCGACGTTGCGATCGTGTCATCCACCACCAAGGGGATCCGATGCAATCGTGCAATCTCTCCCAACCTCCCCACATCCGGGCTGAACAGTAGCGGATTAGATGGAAATTCACAGAAAATCCCGGCCAGCATGTCCGAACTTGCCCGTTTTGCCAACGCCTCCAATTCGGCCTCATCCCCTCGAGGATAAAACACATGCTCGTGTCCGAAATCCTGGAGAATCTTTAACGTGTCCACATAGGGAAACCCAAACTGGACCGCGGCGGCTCCGGGCCTGCGCCGGTGCAACGCCCGGAAAAGGGTATAGATGCCCGCCATCCCGGACTTGAACAAAAAGACGTTGCTTTCCGGCACTCCCGCGTGCTCGGCCAACCGGCGCCGCGTCTCTTCGTAAGCCTTCTCATCCCGTCGCTCTGCCCGCCCCGCCAGAAGCGCCTCCGCCCGCCGCGACGAAATCCCGTCTCCGGTATGCCGCCAATATTTAAGCGCAAACTCCCTCGCCTCTTGCGGGAAAAATACCAAATGAACCGGTCCCCCTTCCCACGCCACCACCCGCGCCTCGGCTCCAGACCATTGCTCGATCAGCCTCGCACACCGGCGAGCCGAACCCTCCGACGGATAGGCATGGCACCCTTCGCCCTCCCGCCCGAGTCGCTTCAGGCACAACTCAAACCATGCCGCACACTGAGGCGGAACCACAAACCGGGGATACCCCGCTCGCAACCGCTCGATTACCCGCGGATTCTTCTCCTCGTAATCCACCACATCCTGCCAGGTCGGCAGACACACCGAATTCGCGTGCGGTGATTCCGGCAGTGGCTCTCCCAACTCCCCGGGACGCCACCTCGGGTGAACAAGCAAGGATTCTTCCCCATTACCGGTCATAAACGTTCCTTGCCGGCCCCCATGCCACCCGAACCCCCACGCCACAGCCCATAGGAAGGAACCTCAATCCGCAACGCTTCCACCAACTCGTTCGCTGCCGGCTGTCCCGGAGCGTTCGCCGATCCGAGAAACCCATAGGTCAGCCACGAGCCTGCTCCGGGCAAGCTTACCCGCGACTCGTAACCCAAATGCCCCATCCCCACCACGCAAACCGGAAAGTTGCGGGGGGTGCCCACCAATGCTTCCATTCGCTCAAGATCCGACGGGCCTCGCAACGTCACCGCCAGCTTGACCGCATCCATCTCCGCTTCGCGCGCCCTCCCGATCAAAACCTCCAACGCTTCGGTGGACGGCGTCTGCTGAAAATCATGAAACGACGCCATCGTCAACGCACCATGCTTCCGACCGACCGACCGCACTCCTGATAAAACCCCTGCCCCCGCGCCAAGCTCCACATCGAACATCGATGCCACCTCGCCCCACACCTCATAATGCTCCAGCCGCTCCTCATCCGTGCCGGAAAACTTTCCCCCTTCCCCGGTCCCTCGCACCGTAATCAGAACGGGCAACCCCAACTGTCCAAGCTCATGCACCCGCCGCCGCACCCCCAGGCCGTCCTCCAGTAAATCCACCCGTACTTCGAGAATATCGCATGCCGAGGCAAGTCCCTCCGCATCCGCAAACAAAACCTCCGGAGTCGAAGCCACCCCGACCACCCACGGATGGTCCCGGCCAAAGGCTTCGAGCGGATTCGGTTTCATGACATCAAGCAAACCGTAAGTGCGCCTGGCTCAGCCGGGCCTTCAGTTCATCGAGAACCCGTTGATCGTCTTCCGGGCCTGACGACTCAAACGTCGACGAGAATCGAAGGAACGCCCCCACATCATCCCACGGAACCGTCGATACCGAACATTCCCGGATCAAAAACTGCGAAGCCTCTTCCGCATTCTTAAACGTCTGATCCCCTGCGCCCACCGGTGCCGGAACATACAGGAAGAACGTCCCGCCCGGCATCTTCGCGTCAAATCCCACCGACTTCAATACCGAGACGATCCCTTCCAGCCGCTTCCGGTAATGTTCGCGAATGCTTTCGCTCAACGCCACGTCGGCGATTCCCGCGCACGCCGCAACCTGGATCGCCTTGAACTGGCCCGAGTCGCAGTTGTCCTTCACCGTCGCAAACGCCTGCACCGCCTTCGCCGCACCCGCCACAAAGCCCAGCCGCCACCCCGTCATATTGTAGCTCTTGCTCATCGAGTGCAATTCCACTGCCACCTCTTTCCCGCCGGGACGCCCGAGGATCGAGATGCGCTCGTTTCCATAAATCAGCGTCGCATACGCTGCATCCTGAACAATCAGCAGCTTATGCTTGTTCGCAAATGCAATCATCCGGTCGTAAAACTCCGCCGTCGGCGCGGCTCCCGTCGGATTGTTGGGATAATTAATGTAAAACAACTTCGCCTTGTCCGCGAGCGCGGGATCGATCGCATCCAGATCAGGCAAAAAGCCGTTCTCCCGCTTGAGCGGAAGGTTCACCACCTGACCGCCGAGGTACTTGGTGTGGGTCGCCATCACCGGATACCCCGGCACCGTTTGGAACACCACATCCCCCGGATTCACAAAACACAGTGGCAACATCGCCAACGCCGGCTTCGACCCGATGCTGTGATTGATCTCGGTTTCCGGATCGATGTCCGTCACTCCGAAAAACGACCGCAGGTAATCCGCCGCCGCTTGCTTGAACGCCGCGATCCCATTGTCTGCATATCCCCGGTTGGCCGGATCATCCACCGCCGCCTTCAACGCTTCGCGAATCGCCTTCGGCGCCATCTGGTCCGGCTCCCCTACTCCAAAATCCAACAATTCCACCTCCGGCCGCGCCTTCCGCGCCGCTTGCTTCGCCCGCTTGATCTTCTCGAATTTGTAGATTTCCGTATCCAGGCCGAACCCGGCACCGCCAATTCGCTCCGCAAACAATTCCTGATAATTCATCATCGACTCACTCTAGGGTTGAACTTCACATGGAGCGCATACCCTACAGGGAACCCTCCGCTGAATCAATCCCGCTCGCTTGGCTCTCTAAAACTCGAACCGGATCGACATCAACGGCAACGCCGGATAATCCGGAACGAACCTCGCCTCCCCCCGGATGGAATCGATCGTCGTTTCCAGCCGGTCCCGGTTGTGGCGATGGGCCGCATCGATCCCCCCATAGATGCTTCCCGAGTACCACGTAAACTGGAAGAATGTGATCACCGCGAACGCCCCCCACTGATCGTTGCTCGCCGTATCCACCATCCCGTAAATAAACAGCGAGTTCAGGAGGATCGACCGGAATCCGTTCGCGATCTCTCCCGAATAAAAATACCCGAATCCCGGAATCACCCCCAGCAAACCACCCAGCCACGGTTTCTTGTCCCTTCCTTGCTCAAAACGGTCCAGCGCGGCCATCGTATCCGCATCGGCTTCATCCGCCAACACCTCACGAGCCGCCCCGACATCCCCGGCCCGAAGAGCTGCCTCCGCCAGCCTTGCCCTCGCAAACCGCCGGACCTCCGCATCCTCCAGCCGGGCCAGACTTTCGAGAAAAAACCTCGCCTCCGAGGCGGGCCGGTGCGCCCGCGCATGCTCCGCCCGCAAAACCAACAGCGGCACCTTCACCCCACCCGGAAGCACATCCTCCGCCCGGTCGAGGAGCTGATCTGAAAGCACCCCGTCACCCGAACGCCAAAAGGCGTCCGCCGCCGCCCAGAAAAACCCTGCCTGCGCCTCTTCATCCTGCTCCTCCAATGCCGTGCGGAAAAATTCCAAACCTGCCCCCGCGTAATCTCCCACCGCCGCCAAATCCAAGGCCAACCGCAAACTGACCGGCCGCTCCTCACCCCACGCTCCGGCGGCAAGCAGCATAGCCAAAACAATCCACACCCAACCCGTCCGCTTAACGCCCATCACCCGAACCTCCTCTTCGCATCCAAAAGTCATGATCCGAAACCGGATCGGCAAACAGGATGTGGTCTCCCACTACCACCGGTCGCTCCCGACGACCTGCCACCTCCGGCTCCCGCACCAACCGGTCCGCCACCATCGGAATCGCCAGCCATCCATGGTCATGGCTCGCCTCCACAAAATACTCCGAGCAACTCGGGTGCAGCACGCAACGGCTTCCAATCGCCGGACGAATCTGATGCCGGTAGAATGAAATCGCCAAACGCCCCGCCCCACCCCGGCTCCTCGCCGATGTCCTTGTCGGATCGCTCGCCGCCCGGATCGAACGCGTCCACAACGGACGTGTTGTTTCCAACTGGGTCAACACGAAAGGATCCTCCCGGCCCAACGACCTGTCCCGGCGCCGCAACGTATCCAATGCGCAACTGCTGTGCAGATAAAGCCACGGCGACATCGTTTGCTCGAAGGCAATCCGGTGAAACCGCCACGCCTCAACCAAATTCCCCTCCCGCCAAAACAACCGGCCCACCTCATACCCCGCCAGCGCCCGAATCTCCGGCTCCCCCTTCTCTGCCAACGCCATTAACATCCCCCGCGCCACCTCCACCTCATGCCCCTCCCGCAACGACGCCACCGCAAACATCAATCCCGCCAGTTCATGCTCCGGCGACGCCAGCAAAAATCGTTGAGACTCCCGGCGGCTCTCCGCCCACCGCTCCTGCTCATACAGCGTCGTAGCCAACTCAAGTCCGAAGCAAGGAAACGACAACCCCCATAAAAAAAACATGATTCCGGGCACGAAGCCCGGAATCATGTTTCGACCAACCGGTAACACCGCTCGATTAATAAAACGCCGAACCGTAGCGGCTGGCCAAATCGGCCGTGCCCACACCGTTCGCGCCATCCACACCGTCCCAAACCGCAAACACGATGTTCACGTAAGGAACCAGGCGCAGCCATTGCCGCCAATGCACTTCCTTGCCATCGTTGTAAGCTGCGGCCGTGCGGATACCAAAGCAGCACCCGGCGATAAAGCCCATGAAACCGCCTCGCTCAGCTTGCTGAGCTTGGACCGAAGTCATCGAGCCCAATCCGAGCATCAATGCAACCATCACAAAACAAATTGCTTTCTTCATTCGATCACCTTTCCGGGGCTTAATAGAATGTTGATCCGTAACGGTTCGCCAGCTCCTGGGTCGTGATCCCATTCGCACCTTCCACACCGTTCCATACCGCAAACACCAGATTGGCCACGGGGACGAGCATGATCCATTCACGCCAGTGAATCTCTTTGCCGTCGTTGTAGGCCGCGCCGGTACGAATGCCGAAGCAACATCCCGCGATAAAGCCCATGAAACCGCCCCGCGATGAACTCGCGGCTTGAACAGGTTGGACGGCGAGCAACAGGCACGCTCCCAACAAAGCACTGGCTAGAATTTTCTTCATATCGTCTCCTTATGATTAGACGGGCAACACCATGCACAAAAACCCGGCAAAAACGCAACTGCAAATTCGGCCAGTGCGTGACCCCGCGTCACTCCCCGGTCTTTTCCCGCTTGCAGCTTCCACCCGATCCAGCGCCGCACACCGAGCATCCCCCCGACTCCCCCTCACGGATCGCCGCCGCCGCCCGGCCACAGGTCGTAAATCCTTTGTTGCGGATGATCAAACCCACCGCCATCGCGACCAGGCAAAACCCAAAAACCGAAAACACAATGAAAAATAAGGTCATACCCAAAAGCTACGACTCCCCGCGACCCCCGTCAAGACGAGCCGAAGCCATCCCTCCCATTCATCCTGCCGGCGGCAACCCTTGACCTCATCCTCCCCATGGTTTAGCTTCGTAAATCAGGAGTTCGCCATGTCTACCGAAGTTTGGAAAGAATACGAAGAAAATCAAATTTCCCACAGCGCCGCCCATTACCTCATGACCATTCATGAGCTGCTTGAAAACCAGGGGTATGCCCGGGTCACCGATATTGCCAAACGACTCAACATTACCCGTGGCAGTTGCTCGATCAGCCTCAAGGCCCTCAAAAAACGTGGATTGGTCATGGAGGACCCCAACAAATTCCTCCTCCTCTCCGACGAAGGCAAGCGGCTGGCCATGATCGTTGAAAAAAACGACGAACTCCTCGAAGTCTTCTTCCGCGACATTCTCGGAGTCGAGGCCGAACAAGCAGAGATCGACGCATGCAAAATCGAGCACCTCCTCAGCATTGAGGCCAGCATCAAACTTTGTAACTTCATCGAGTTCATTCAGTCCGACCGCGCGGTCGCGAAGAATTTCCGCAAGGAACTTGGCAGCCAAGTCACCAGTTGCAACCATAGCGTGGACAGTTGCCCGACCTGTAGGGATGTCTGCTTCTTTGAACAGCAATTGACCATTGAACCCCGCAAAGCTGGCAAAGCCTGACCCCCGCACCATGAATGCTACCCCTCCCCCCTCTTCGTCCCCATCCACCCCGCGCACATTAAAAGACTACGCCTACATTGCCGGATCAGGCGCCGCGATGGGCGCCGCCGATGTGGTACCCGGAGTATCCGGAGGCACCATGGCCTTCATCCTCGGGATCTATGAGGAACTACTCGACACCATCAAGTCGTTTAACCTCGAATTCATCCGCAAGGTCCTCACCCTGAAATGGGTCGACGCCTACCAGCATGTGAACGGAAATTTCCTCGTGTCTCTCGTTCTCGGCCTCGCCGTTTCCATCCTCTCCCTCGCCCGCGTCGTCACCTGGCTTTACGAGGAGCATCCCGAATTCCTCTTTGCCTTCTTCTTCGGCTTGGTCCTTGGCTCGATCGTCGTGATCGGACGGCACATCTCCTGGGGCGCAAAAACCGGCGTCGCCGTCGTTCTCGGCACCCTCATCGCCTACCTCATCGTCACCCTTGTCCCCGTCGACATGCCCTCGGATCCGTTCACCCTCCTCTGGTGCGGGGCGATTGCCATCACCGCGATGATCCTCCCCGGAATCTCCGGATCGTTCATCCTGCTCATTCTCGGCCAATATCACACCGTCATGCAGGCGGTAAAAGGACTGGACATCATCACCTTGATCCCGTTCGCCGTAGGCGCAGCCGGAGGCCTCATGATCTTCTCCCGCATCCTCAGTTTCCTCCTCAAACGTTTCCATCAAGTCATCATTAGCTTCCTCGTCGGCTTCATGATCGGTTCGCTATGGAAAATCTGGCCCTTCCGCCGGGTCGTCCTCGAAGATCCCGAAACCGGAAAACTCATCCAGGACACCGTGACCTTTCCCGGCTGGGGCGCCACCGAACTGTGGCTGTGCGCGGGATTGGCGGTTGCCGGCTTCCTGCTCGTGGCCAGCCTCGAGCGCCTGCAACAAAAACTCTCCGGTGGAGCCATCCGCACCCTCGGCGGTTGATCAGGATCCCCCGGTTCCGGCCGCTGACCTCTGCCGCACGCCGCTCCGGATCAACCGGTGGAAGCGTGCCAGCATCACGAGAAACCGGTAGGTATCCTTGATCGGCTTGATCTCGCTTTTATGCCCTTCATAAATTGCCCGAATCCGGATGTTGTCCATTCGATACCCGCGGTACCCCAACTGCAAAAGAATTTCCGACTCCATCGCGAAGCGCTGGGATCCCGTACTGATGTAAGGAAGTAAATCGGCCCGATACAGACGGAAGCCACACTGGGTATCCGGAAGGTATGTCCCCATGATCCGGCAAAGCAGCCGGCTCATGAAAATATTCGTCCATCGACGAACCGGCGGGATATGACCACGATCCCATAGACGGTTGCCCACCAGCACGGGAATACCCGTACGCACATACGCATCCAGAAACGAGGGAAGGTCAGCCGGATCGTGTTGTCCGTCCGCGTCCATGGTCAGAATCACTTCAAACATCCGGTTCTGAACATGCCGGAACCCCGCCCGCAACGCCGCCCCCTTGCCTCCGTTCCGCTCAATCCGAAGGACCTCCGCTCCCGCCTCCGAAGCCTCCTCGCCGGTGCGGTCGGTGGAGCCATCGTCGACCACCAGCACCAGATCCACATGGTCCTTCGCCTTGGCCACCACCCTGCCCACCGTCCCCTCCTCCATGAAGGCGGGAATGATCAGGCAGCAGCCCGGCGAAACCGGTGGAGGCGCTTGGATCATCGTCCTCCTTGCTACGTCACCGCATCAAGCAGCGGCGCCTCAACCCCGAGGCCCCGTCGCTCAAGCACCGCGTCCAGCAGGTGCCCCGCCCGGTACGACGATCGAACCATCGGCCCCGACGCCACGCCGGCAAAACCGATCGACCGGGCAAGCTCCCCGAACCGGTCGAAGTCCCTCGGCAAAACATACCGTTGCACCGGCCGGTTATGGCGGGTCGGCTGCAAGTATTGCCCAAGCGTTACAATCTGCACCCCGGCTTCAAACAAATCATGCAGCGCCTCCTCGACCTCCTCGTCGGTTTCCCCCAATCCCAGCATCAGCCCCGTCTTGATCGCCATCTCCGGACGCCATTCCGACGACGCCTTCAAAACCGCCAGCGACCTCCCATACGAAGCTTGCGGGCGGATCACCGCCTGCAACCGCCGAACCGTCTCAAGATTATGACTGAACACATCCGGCTGCGCTCGAAACACAACTTCCATCGCCTCCCGGTTCCCCTCAAAATCCGGAGTCAACACCTCCACCCGGATCCCCGGCACCGCCTCCCTCAACCGGAGAATCGTCTCTGCGAAAATCCCCGCCCCTCCATCAGCAAGGTCATCGCGATTCACGCTGGTTAAAACAATATGTTTCACCGCCATCGCCTTCACCGCCTCCGCCACTCGCGTCGGCTCCTCCATATCCACCCGCCCCGGTCGACCATGCGGCACCGAGCAGAATCCGCACGATCGCGTACACAAGTTCCCCAGCAACATGATCGTAGCCGTACCCTCCCCCCAACATTCATGAATGTTCGGGCAGCGGGCGCTTTGGCATACAGTATGAAGCCCCAAGCCCCCAACAAGGTTATGCACCTTGGAGAAATCGCTGTCGGCTTTCCATTTGAGTCGAATCCAATCCGGTAGTCGTGGCATTCCGCCAATCTACCTCCGATGCCGCCAAGATAAAGAAAAAATCGTATTCACAAAATGATCGATTAGAATCCCCCCATGGACTCAAACCCTCACGAACCCACGGCCCCCTTCCAGCCTGACCCGCGATGGATGCACAAAGCCATCCAGTTATCCCGCCTCGCCGCCGAGCAAGGGGAAGTTCCCGTCGGGGCAGTCATTGTCCAAGGCGACCGCCTGCTCGCTCAGGCCTACAATCAGGTCGAATTGCTCCATGACCCCACTGCCCACGCGGAAATGATCGCCATCACCCAGGCCGCCAATGCCCTCGGCGACTGGAGACTCGCCGACTGCGTCCTCTATGTCACCAAAGAACCGTGCCCGATGTGCTCCGGAGCGATCGTACTCGCCCGCCTCCCCGTCGTGGTTTGGGGAATGTCCGACCCTCAACGGGGGGGCGCTTGCTCCCGGTTCAAAATTCTCGACGACCCCGCTCTGAATCATCGCACCCACATGGTCCCCGGCCTCCTTGAAGAACCCTGCCGTGAGGTCATGCAGTCCTTCTTTCGGGGACGCCGCCAGGAGAAGAAACGGCGCGAAGAATGATCCTGCCCTGCCCTTCACCCTGAGGCACCGCGCGAAGCGCCGCGTCGGGTCAACGCCGAGAACTCACCCTCGCTACCAACGGGATGTTTCCCCGCGGCTCCTCTCCGTCGCCTGTATACGGGGCAAGCCCAAGCGCCTCCTGACCATGGGACCGGTACGCCGAAGACCACAGCACAACCACCTCGATCTCTCGCTCGCGAACCATTCGCGACCATGCCTCGCCCGTCATCGAGAGAAACGCCGGATAAGCATAAAGCCGGGGCGACGTTTCCCGGGTCAAATCGAGCACCCGCACATCGTCGCGCACACCAAACCACTCTGGCCGATCGGTTGCCACCACCTGAACCGTACCCCCTCCCGCCTGCTCCGGCCAAGCCTGCCGCCACCACTCCCGATCCGCCGCCTCCCGATTCATCCGCTGAAGTTCCCCCGTGGATTTAGAAAAGCCATGAACCAACAAGCCGAGCGAAATCGTCATCAACCCAAGCGTCCGGGCATGCGTCAAAGCCGCGGGCGGAATCCGGGCCGAAAAGCGCCGAAGACCCAAAAGCGTCCCGTCCCATGCCGACCACGCCAACACCGGCAACCATAAAAGACTCACCGCATCCGCAAGCATTCCCACTCCATTCCAACCCGTCACCGGCAATAGCATCGCGACCAAGCCTGGAAGCACAAAAAACGTAAGCGGCATAAACCAGCACGATGCCGGCAACGCTCCCCGAATCAACTGCACCGTCCAATACCCCATCGCCGCGCACATCAGAAGAAACGGAATCACCCCGGCAATCGCCGGGGCCGACCAGAACCGTCCATAGGCCACCGGAACCGACGCCGCCAACCAATGCAAATAAACCCCAATCGCACCACCCTCCCCGACAAACCCCGACAGCCCCAAAGGTGCTCCCGGAAACTCGGGCCATGGAACCAACGGGCCAAGACTGAACACATTCCATCCCACCAAAGGGGCAATTCCCACCCCCACCCATGCCAAGCCCGTCACCCCCCGAAGCAAAATCGCCGGACGAGTTGCCCTCCCCTCACCCGCCCCCGTGATCAATCCATGAAGGCACATCAGCAGCCATAGAAAAAGTCCCTCCATGCGTTGCGCCGAAAGCAGCCCGATCAAAAACGCCGCCCCGAACGAAAGCGGCACCGGACCCGACGCCCGCCGGAGATGCAACAAGCACGCACCCACCACCAAAAGTGCCGTCACCAGATCGCTCCCCCCCATGCCCACCAACGACAACCACGGAGGAGCCACCACCAGATAACCTCCCGCGAACAAACCAAACCATGCGTCCCCCGGACGCAGCTTCATCACCCACCGCAGCAACAGAAAGAGAAGCAGCATCCCACCCACCCATCCCGACCACCGGTACATCCCCGGCCCCGCCTCATGCCACCCCGTCACCCCCAGCAACAACCGCCACGCTCCATGCTGAATCACCGGAACAGGTTGGTCCCCCCGATGCAAACGGCCACCCAATGCATCATGCATCGACGACGCCGTCATCCAATCACCGTAACTCCACAGCGACGTCCCACCCTCCGGACTCGCCTTCTGCACCGCCCACCCCAGTCCCAACATCAAGCCAACCATTACCAGCCAGATCACCCATCTGGATGGATTCGCCAACGGACCGCCAACCTTGGGAGGCGGGGATTTCAACGAGGTACCCGGCGTTCGATCTTTTCGACCATAATCACCGGTTGACGTGCCCCCTCCACCCAAAACTCACGGCCATGCACAATCAGCGTCTGGTCCAAGAGCGACTCGAGCTGGGACGTATTTCCCCGGACAAAACTCAGGGTGGTAATTTGGTTGCCCTCCCGGCGAATCAACCGGTAATTACTGGTTCCCGAACGCATCAACAATGGCGTTCGCGCAAGCACCCCTTCACGCTGCACAACCGCCCCTTGCCCCGACAACGGCACCAGCCTCATGTCCGAAGCCGGCGCAGCCACCGTGTCTCTACCCGCCGGGGGAAGCGCCACTCGCGAATCCTGAGCCGGATCGTACGGGGGTAGCGGTTGAAGAACCGGAGGTTGTGGCAAGATCGGCTCCAACCTCGGCGGGGTCGGAAGCGCCACCGGGGCTTCCACCACCGGAAGCTCCACGAAAGCCACATTCACGAACACCGAAGCCTCCGCCGGAGGCGCAATCTTGATCCATTCCCCGAACCCTCCCCGCCGGTCGATCACCGCATTCCGTTCCAGCGTCCCGACAATGCTGTAATTGATCCCCGCCCCCGCCCGGATATTCAACCGCCGCGTCGTCACCCGGTCCCCCTCCACAAAATCCCGGTGCACCCAAAATTCAATCGCATCCGGCGGGTTGATCTCCACCCAATCCCCATCCACCCCTCGCACCACCACCTCCGTCCCGTAATCGAGCTGTCCGATCACCTCTGCGGCCAGATCCGCCCGCGCCCGCACATTCACCCGGTCCCCCGAAATCATCCCCGCATCCACCGAGATCCCCCCAAACGCCGCCGAAATACCAATCAGCCATAGTCCCGAAAATCCATGTGATTTCTTCTTCATCTTCATTCTCCATCAACCAAAGCGCGCCTGCATCATGCTACATCCCGGCCAGCTCAGCCGAGGTAGAGAAAGGCCAGTCAAAGTGAACCATGTCCAACCGGTTTTCGCAACCTTTCACCGAGACCCGTCACCGATCGATGTCGTGGCATAAACGACAGGACAGCGCTAATGCCAAGGCCGGTTCCCAACATAGGGACACACCATCAGTTGAAGTCATGGAGGATTTTCCCGGGCAGAGGTTTCGAAAGTTGATGGTGAAGGCGTTACGGAGATGAAGCGACAATGACAACGGCACGGATCAAGGGAGAAGGTCGAGCGTAATATACCATTACCTAAATCTTTTCGGCGTGGAGCAACGGTCTGTAGATGTTTTCTCCGACTATTTGAGATGACCCTACTACTCCGTTGTGATAGGGTTTATCGGATATGCAAAACGATTTGATCCACCGATTGTGGCCAAACTTTCCAACCTGGCAATCCGACTGGACCTTCACGCCTCTTCCCCAGTCGCCCGATGCTTGGAAAGATCCCCAACCCTCCCGGTTTTCCACCGGACAAGAATCAGGCACGTTGCATCCAAACGACCCTTTCGAATGGTCTCTCAAGATAAACCCCTCCAAGCCTGGCGGGACCTTGCCCCCCTTTCGACTATTCGCCCATGGACTTTTCGCGGGCGAATCCACCGCCCCGACACTGTTCGCCTATGCTCTAAATCCCCAGGCCATGGTCGGCATCATCACCAAGGATGTGGTCGTTTCTCTTGAATCATCCCTCGAGGTCACACGAACCGAACTTTCCCAACATCTCGCCATCGGCAACCATCACATTTATCTTGTGCTCGACCGGGTACCTCAAGGAACCGCATTTTGCCTCCTTCAAACCGACCTGCCCAAAACCGAAGCCCTCCCCGAAGCGCGATCCCTTCTCGAAGGCCTTTCCCTCGCCGATTTCAACCATGCCTTCCGCCTTCGTGTCCGCTGGAGCGAACGCCTCGCCGAAGCCTCCATCGATCCTTCGGCCACCCTCCACGCCGTTGAAAAACTTGTCTCCCGGCTTCGCCCGGTCAAAGACCCCGACCACCTGATCACCGTCTCTGATCGAGCCCCGGCAATGATCACCGCCGAAAGCACCGCAATCATTACCGCATGGTCCCGCCTCGACCTGTCGGTCGCCGAGCGCCACGTCAACGCCCTCTGTGCCGCCATCGATGAACGCGGCCTGCTCCCATCTTTGATCGGGTCGCCGACCGACGGTTCACCCGCACCATTCCTCCCCCTTGCCCAGCTTGCCCTTTCCCTTTCCAACCTCGGCACCTCCCCGCAAATTTTAAAAGCGTGGTACCCCGCGATTCAACGCCATCTTGCCGCTGCTCGCGAAATGCTCTCCGGATCGGAACCTCCGCACTGGCCCGCCCCCACCTTCAGCCTGCTTCCAGAAATCTACACCGAAAACCCCTCCCCCCTCGACGCGCAATCCCATCTTATTGCCGAACTCGCCTGCCTCCACCGCATCGCCCACGCCGCTCTCCCGAAGTCCGAACACCCTGCACCAGAATGGATCGAACACCTCACCCGGCTCCGAGAATTCCGCGAATCCCACACCTGGTCTGATGCCCTGGGTTTTTACCGGCATACCCCCGCCACGGAGTCCGGCCCGCCCCGTATCACCCTCGACGCCCTTACCCCCCTCAGCGACCCCGAACTCCCGCCTGCTCGCCGGGCCGCTTTGCTTGCCCGGGCTCAAGACCCTGCCTACTTTTTAGATCCGCAACGCGGATTGCGCTGCTGGATTGCCTGGGACTCCGACCCCACCCCTCCTCCCGTCCAACCCGTTCCCCAACACCTGATCCTCCTCGCCGCCTCCGGCCCCGAAAATCGGGTCTTGTTCAACGCCCTGCGCGATGCCATCGCATCCGCTTCTCCCGACCCATCCCTCCTTGCCGCCTGTCTCAAAATCCAAACCACCCTCTCCCCTCCGTCCCGGTTCACCGCCCGCAACTCCGACCATCAGTTCGCCGAATGGCTCAATCAGCATCGGCTGCACATTGCCGCCGCAGCCATTCTTTTCGGGTTAATTTCCATCATCGGCATCTATGCGTTCATCTCCATGCGCACCACCCTTACCCCCAGCGCACTCGAGTCTCGGCTCGCCCGTGCCCAACTCCTCGCCGACGACAACCGCCAGCTCGAAGCCCTCGACCTTCTTAAAGATCTCGAACAACGCGGCCATCGCCATCAAGTCCGGATCTACGCCCGCATTGCCATCCTTTACTACAAACTGGGCAATTACGAACAAGCCCTCGGGTATTTCGAGCATGAACTCCAAGACCCTCGAAGCCCTCCCACCTCTGTCCACATGAACCACGCCCTCACCCTCTACCGGCTTGGAAGGTTCGAGCAAGCCGCTCAGGCCTATCGAATCATCGCCCGCGACTGGGAACAGGATCTGCCCACGGCTGCTTTCAAAGCCGGTGTCGCCGCCGAAATGGCGGAACGACGGCTTCAGGAACAAAAAAACCGGCGTCTTCGCGAAGAACGCCGGGGAGAACTGGAAAATAATGAAGGGCGCGATGCGCCAAGGAGGTCGGGGTGAGGAACCCCATAGGGATAAACGCAATCGCGCCCTTCAAGTTCAAATTGTATTGGGTTTGACCTTCCGCTTCAACCTTTGTTCACTTTTTTTTTGAACCGTACGATGAACTGGAAAACCGAACACCTGCTAACTGATGCCAACATTAACCCAACAAAAAACAAAGACAACTAAAATCATGAAAATTACCCTAATTGCCCTCACTTTAATGGTTTCCCTGACCTTTTTATCCACCGGCTGCTTTCGCAACGATACCCGGACGGTAGCCTTCCACATCCCCCACCTCAACGCGCCTGAATGCGCGGAAGCCGTACGAATCGCCCTCGGAGCCATGGATGGCATTTATGGAGCCGAAGCCGACATCCCCAACCGCACCCTCACCGTCACCTTTGATGGCCTCAAGCTCGGCATCAAAAACATCGAATTTACCATTGCCGGTGCCGGATTCGATGTCGAGGATACTCAAGGCAATCCCCGCGCAAAAGCGGCCCTGCCCGCCCCTTGCCGGGAACCCTGACCGGCCCCTGCCATCATGACTGGACTCCCCGACTCCCTCCTCCATCTCGACCTTCCCGAACTCGTGAAAGTCCGGTCCGGAAAGGTCCGTGAAGTTTTTGACCTCGGACCCGATCTCCTATTTGTCGCCACCGACCGCATCTCCGCCTTCGATTGCATCCTCCCCAACGGCATTCCCGGCAAAGGCAAAATCCTCTCCCAGCTTTCCGCCTGGTGGTTCAGGCGCTTCGCCTCCATCCTACCCCACCATCTCGTCGAGGACAATCCCGACTACTTCCCTGACCTGCTCTCCCCCTACCGGGAGCTTCTCCGCGGCCGGGCCATGATCGTAAAGAAAACTTCGGTCATCCCCATAGAGTGCGTGGCCCGCGGATACCTCATTGGCTCCGCCTGGTCTGAAGCCCGTTCCTCCGGACACATTTGCGGCATCCCCCTCCCCCCCGGCATCCAGCTCGCCGATCCCCTCCCCGAACCCATCTTCACTCCCGCAGCGAAAATCGACGACGGACACGACCAAAACATTCCCTTCGATCAAGTCGCCGACCGCGTCGGACTCGACCTTGCCCGAAAACTCCGCGAGACCACCCTCGAACTTTATCGCGTGGCCGCCCAACATGCCCAAACCCTCGGCCTTATCCTCGCCGACACCAAATTCGAATTTGGCCTCGATGAAAACGGCAACCTCGTTTGGATCGACGAAGCCCTCACCCCCGACAGCTCCCGCTATTGGCCCGCCGACCTTGTCGTATCCGGTCAATCCCCTCCCTCGTATGACAAACAAATCGTACGGGACTACCTCGCGTCCCTCGCCTGGGATAAAACCCCTCCCGCTCCCGTCCTTCCCCCTCCCGTGATCCAACAAACCCGTGCCCGCTATCTCGACCTCTTCCGTATCCTCACCGGCCGGATTCCCGAGGCATGGTAACCCGCCCCGACCCTTTACCATGCACGCCGTCATCGATTCCTTCCTTGATTACCTGACCACCGAAAAAGGGCTTAGCCCCCATACCGCCACCGCCTACGGCAACGACCTCCGACCCTTCGCCGACTACGTCTCCCGTCAAAAAATCGGATCGTGGAACAACGTTCGCCGCAAACACATCCTCGACTACCTCCTTGATCGCCGCGAACGCGGCCATTCCCCCGCCAGCCTCGCCCGTTGCCTCGTCGCCATTCGCATGCTCATGCGCTACATGCAACAAGAAGGGCTCCTCGCCATCAACATGACCGAAGCCATGGACGCCCCCCGCCTCTGGGAAACCCTCCCCGAAACGCTGTCCCCCGCCGAAATGGAATCCCTCCTCGCCGCACCCGACCTTACCCGCCCCCTCGGCCTTCGCGATCGTGCCATCCTCGAAATCATGTACGCCGCAGGCCTGCGCGTCTCCGAAGTCGCCTCCCTGCGCCTCGCCGACCTCCATCAGGATGCCGGCTACATCCGTTGCCTCGGCAAAGGCCGCAAGGAACGTGTCGTCCCCGTGGGAAAAACTGCCCTTGCCTACATTCAACAATACCGCGAAGAAGTTCGCCCCCACCTCGCCCGCGCCTCCACCTCGCCCGCGCTTTTTCTCACCCGCCGTGGTGAACCTCTGAGCCGGAAAACCCTCTGGGCCATGATCCGTGCGTATGCCGTCAAAGCCGGTATCGGACGCCCCATCTCCCCCCACACCCTTCGTCACTCCTTCGCCACCCACCTCCTCGCCAACCAAGCCCCCCTCCGCGTCATCCAGGAAATGCTGGGCCATGCCGACATCGCCACCACCCAGCGTTATACCCATGTCGATCACCAGCGCCTTAAATCCATCCACGCCTCCTTCCACCCCCGGGCCTGACATGACACATCCACACCCCCTCGAACCTTGCCTCGGCTACACCTTCCAGGATCACCGGCTCCTCCAATCCGCCCTCACCCACCCGTCCTATCGCTACGAACACCCCGATGTTGCCGAAGACAATCAAAGGATGGAATTCCTTGGCGATGCCGTCCTCGGACTCCTCGCCGCCCAATTCTACTACCTGAATCACCCCCACATGCAGGAGGGTGACCTCACCGCAGCTCGCAGTGTCCTCGCGGGAACCACCGCCCTCGCCGCCTGCGCTCGACGCATTCAGCTCGGACCTCACCTCCGCCTCGGCCGAGGCGAGCTCAACAACGGCGGACACGATCGCGAATCCAACCTCGCCGATGCCGTCGAAGCCATCCTTGGCGCCGCTTACCTCGACGGCGGTCTTCCCGCCGCCGAAACCGTCTTCAAGGCCATCCGCCTCCATGACCCCGACACCTCCGCCGCCCCCCGCTGGATGGAAAATCCCAAGGGCGTTCTTCAAGAATGGACCCAAAGCCAAGCCCTCCCCTTGCCGGAATACCGGATCCTTCGCGAAGAAGGACCTCCACACCTCAAATTCTACGAAATCCAGGTTTTCCTCGACACCACCCCGGCCGGCATTGGTTCCGGCGCAAGCAAACGCGAAGCCGAACGCGAAGCCGCCCTCGATACCCTTCGCAACGATCCCCGGTTAAAATCTATGTTAGAATAACGCTTGCAAATTCCATCGTTAGATGCTTGATTACCTTTTGAAAGAAAGGAACTTCATCATGGCTAAACGTCTACTAACTGCTCTCTCCACCAAACAAATCATCGCGGAAATTGAGCGCCGCAAAAAGAAACTCGGCAAACTCGAATCCAAACGCGTCGCGCTTGTGAAACAACTTGTCGCAATCGAAGAGGAAATCTCCTCCCTCGGCGGAACCACCTCCAGTGGCGACGCCCCCCGCAAACCCGGAAAACGCGGACGCCCCCCCAAAGCCGTTAAAGCGACCAAAACGCGCCGCAAAACCGGCAAACGCCCAAAAAATACCGCGTCCCTCCCCGAGGCCATGGTCGCGGTGATGTCCAAAGACACCCCCATGAAGGCCGCTGACATCGCCGCTGCGGTGACCGCCAGCGGATACAAATCCAACTCCTCCAACTTCAAAACCATCATCTTTCAAACCCTTGGCCGCGAAAAGAAACTCTTCGCGAAAAAGGCCCGCGGCGAATACGTTCTCAAATAAGAGAGCCGTCTCACGGACATCGATCACGGGGACCGGAAACGGTCCCCGTTTTTTTATTCGCCACGCCTTACTTACGATCCACCTTGATGTTCATCATACTGATGATCATCGCATTCATAATCGTAAGCGATCCCAGAATCACCAGGATCATCGCTGTCGCTCCCGGGCGGATCTTCGCCAGATCTCCAAATCCCGTGGCAAACCACTTGATCAAAATACCTCCCAGAATGGCCGCTCCCCCCGCCATCAACAACCCGCCCACCCCCAACCAGATCTCCAACGGGAAAGGTTTGGTGATTGGCTTCCGGTAGGTCGGAGGTAAATACCCTGCAAAATGAACATAATATTCCTCGATCTTATCGAACCATATCGCTTGGTATCCTAAAAACACCATGGGAATTGAATAGAATAAATAGTGATAATCGATCAACCGGCCGAACAGTGTAAACGGTCCCGCCAGTACCGGCAGCGTTATCGCCATCCCCAGCAACAACATCGTCCATCCCGGTATCGTAAACACCACATGGGGGGCAAACAGCAAAATGAACCGCAAATGCCGCCACCCATCCCGCCACGTCCGCAAATGAGGCGGTTTATTCCGGGTATCCACATGAAGTGAACACGGATGCTCGGTTACCTTCATCCGGTACAAACCCGCCTTGATGATCATTTCCGATGCAAATTCCATCCCCCCCGACACCAACCCCAACCGGTCGAACGCGTCCCGCGTGATCGCCCGCATCCCGCAATTGCAATCCGTGATCTTCACCCGGAAAAACGACTTGATCAACCGGCTCAACACCGGCGTGCCCAGCCAGCGATGAAGAAACGGCATCGCCCCCTTATGAATCGTACCCGCCAGCCGGCTCCCCATCACCAGGTCCGCCCCGTTTTTTAAATCCTCCAGAAACGCCACCGCCTCCCGAAAATCATACGTTCCATCCGCATCCCCCATCACCAGATACCGCCCACGCGCCGCCCCAAATCCCGCCAGCAACGCATACCCATACCCCTTGCGGTCCGCCCGTGCCACCCTTGCCCCTTCTCGCTCCGCGATCTCCACCGACCCGTCCGTCGATCCATTGTCCCCGATCACGATTTCCCCCCGCAACCCCGAATGTTCGATCGCCTCCCTGGCCAGACCGATCGCCTTCGCCAGCGTTGCCGCTTCATTTAAGCAAGGGATAATAATCGAAAACTCGATCGCTTCCTCATCCCGCCCCGCCACATTGTCTGCCATTGAAAGATCCGTCATAAAATCAAACCTTATAAGGTTTCCCTGCCCCCATCAAGACCCCTCATCACACCTGTTGAATCCGGACACGGCCCGTCCCCTTCGCTAAACGAAGCGGGAGTGTTCCGCCAACCCTCAACCACCCTCCCATGTCCCGCGTAGAGTTACCAATCAAATCAACACGACGGCGCCAAACCTCCCAAAATCGTCATCACCTCCCCCTCCAAATCCCGGTTCAACACCGCACGCATTCGCCGGTCCTGCGACTCCAACACTCGCCCCCGAATGGTCTTGTCCGAAACCACCAGATCGATCAACCCTCCCAGCTCCGGGGCGTCCAGCCCTTCATACATCACCCCCGCCCCATCCAATGCCTCGGGAATTCCCCCCACCTTTCGGGCAATCACCGGCACCTTCTTATACATCGCCTCCAGTAACGGAAGGCAATACCCCTCGTGCTCGCTTGTCGTCAGAAACACATCCGCCCGGCTGTAATACGTCGGCAATCCTCCCGGCGACGCAAACCCCTCAAAACATACATTCGGCAAATCCAAGTCCCCCGTCAGCATTTTCAACATGCTGAAATACCGCGGACAACTCCGCTCCGAACCCACAATCACCAATCGGCTATAGGGATTCAGTCGCGAATAATATCCATACCCCTCGATCAAATCCTCCACCTTCTTGTTCGGCGCCAGACGGCCCACATAAAGCAATGTGGTCAACCCGCCCCCCAGACGTTTCGCCACCTCCGGGTCGCTCGGTGCATCCAACGCCTGCGGCGAAAAAAACAACGGCAAGACCGACACCTTCTCCAAACCCAGACCTCGCAACTCCGAGGCATTAAACTCCGACACCGCGATCACCGCATCGCAGGCCTTTCCAATCTCCGGCAAACGCCTTCTCGCACCCGCCAGAGCTTCCGCCAAACCATCGTCAAACCCCCGGAAAAACTCCGCCGGAGTAATGTTATGATAGATCAACACCTTCCTCGCCGCGGCCCCCACAAACCGGTCCAAGGCTGGCGACTGAATGGAATAATGATGAATCAACACATCCCCTTCCCCCCCGTCATAAGCCTCCAACCCCTCGCACTGATCCCGCATGCTCGGGGAGCAATGCCGGCCATCCACGAAGATCCTGCTGACCCATCCCCGCTTGCGAAAAATTCCCTGCAAGACCAAAGCTTCGTGTGAAATCGCATCCCCATCCGCGAACCCCGCCAACACCTGATCCACTCGACCCCTCATCGCGACGCCCCCTCCTTCGCATCCCCCTCACGTTGCGACACCTTTGCCCGCAACTCCGCAACCTCCTTCACCAGCGCCGCATGATTCGCTTCAATCACCCCCAACAGGTGCGAATTCACCAGATTCTGCCGGAAGGCCATTCGCTCATGCTGATAACGCAACCCGCGCCAAACCACTCCCCGCAACCTGCCCAGAATCCTGCCCAACCAGGAATTCCGGTGGGGCGGCTCAAACCCCAACGTATCCACATGCGCCTTACGGCGCACCAGCTCAAACAAACGCCGCGCATACTCCCCCTCGTCCTGCGACCCCGCAAGATAGCGGGCATGCAACTCCGGCGGCAACGGCTTCAACCTCTCATCCCCCCGAACCCGGTCCGCCCGCGCCGATACCTCGCCCCCCACATCGGCAAACGCCTCCCCGCCCGCGATCCAAACTTGTTTCGACGAACTCACCAGACTATGTTTCCTTCATGGCGTTGCATGTCTACCACTCTAGGAACTCACCCCGCCCCTGCCAAGCGGGATTCTTAACTGCCCCTCCATCGTGAACGGTCCAGCCTGCTTCCGATGCAACGCCTCAACCCTGAACACCCTTCCCCCTCCCCACCATGCCCACCATCACCCAGCTACGTGACATGATCG
The DNA here is from genome assembly GCA_035327665.1 of Kiritimatiellia bacterium. Lineage (GTDB taxonomy): Bacteria > Verrucomicrobiota > Kiritimatiellia > CAIVKH01 > CAIVKH01 > DAOLCW01. Next base: position 1,012 of record DAOLCW010000037.1, on the reverse strand, counting down.
CCGTCCGGGCCGCCGAGGCCGAATGCCCCTACCCGGAAAAAGCCGACATCGAATCCTCCTCCGATCCATACGCCGGACGCTTTCATGGCTCTGCCGGCGCCTGGATGCTTGAGGTCCAGGAAGCCATCGCCCTCTCCCTTCTTGCCGCAACCAGCCCCCTTCACATCCTCGACGTCGGGGGAGGTCATGGCCAACTTGCCCGCCCCCTTGTCCGCGCCGGACATCACGTCACCGTGCTCTCCAGCCATCCCGCCTGCCGCCATCGCATCCACGACCTCATCCACCCTGACCACTGCGCCTTCGATGTCGGAGATGTCGTCGCCCTTCCCTATCCCGATCGCTCCTTCGACGCCGTCTTCTGCTTCCGGCTCACCACCCATTGCTCCGTCTGGCCCCAGCTTATCTCTGAACTATGCCGCGTCGCCCGCCACACCGTCATCCTCGATTACCCCACCAAGCAAAGCCTTAACGCCATCGCTCCCCTCCTCTTCAGCGCCAAGAAAAAAATCGAAACCAACACCCGAACCTGGACCTTGTTCACCCACCGCGACATCCGCCAAGCCTTCGCCACCCACCGCTTCCTCCCCGCCTCCCGCAAAGGTCAGTTCTTTTTCCCCATGGTCATCCATCGCATCATCAAAAACCGAACCCTTTCCCGCGCCCTCGAAACCGCCTCCCGCACCCTCGGCCTCAACCACCTCTTCGGCTCCCCGGTCATCGCCCGCTTCGACCGAAATCCGTAACTTTCCTTCCCCCCCCCTTGAAATGCTCTTGCCCATCCCCGACATTCCTCCATGCAAGGGGTCAAAAAATCCGATCTGCCCACGAAAGACTGCATCGTCTGCCGCCGACCATTCACCTGGCGAAAAAAGTGGGCGCGCTCCTGGAATGAGGTGAAATTCTGTAGCGATCGATGCCGCAGCCAGCGCCACGCCTCCAGATCTCATACCAACCCCCACAACTTTACGGTATAAAGAAACGTTTCTTTGCGAAATTTGGAGGGTCGAGCTCC
>DAOLCW010000036.1:0-27801 GCA_035327665.1 Kiritimatiellia bacterium | reverse complement strand
TTTGAAATGCTCGAGGCCGACCCGGTCTTTGTGCCCCGCCATTACGGCGAAATCCGGGCGCAACTGGAACGGGACGGCTGTCCAATCGGCGCCATGGACCTCATGATCGCCGCGCATGCCCGTGCCGTCAACGCCACCCTGATCACCAACAACGTCGGCGAATTTAAGCGGGTGCACGGCCTCCGGGTCGAGAATTGGGCCGATGAACGGCCGTGATGCGGGCCCGCCACGTTCTCACGAACGCGGCGACAACGCCGATGAGTGGTTCCTTGGGACATTCGAACCGCGCCTTGGATTTCCTGCTTACGGAAGCTGCCGAATTGGTGTAGTTTCACGGTTTATGTCCACGCTTCCTTACTCCCTTCGTTCGTTGCTGCTCGCCCTGTTCCTGCTGGGTTCCGGCGTCTCCGCCCATGCAGAGCCCGATCTCGTCGAGATCGTGTCGTCCCGGCATCTGGTCTGGGAGGCGGAGCCGTCCGCGACCTTGTACGAGATCCAGGCCACGCCGAAACTGGCACCGACGTCGGGGTGGATTACCGTGGGCACGGTGGCGCCAACCGGGATGGTGATGTCGACCCGGTTGAACATCACCAACGATGTCGCGTTCTACCGGGTGACTGCGGTGACCTCCACGTTTCCCCAGACCCGCCACGAAATGAACCTGATCCCGGAAGCAACCTTCCTGATGGGGAACCCCTTCGATCACTTGAATGTCCCGGTCCGGCTGGAGGGCTTTACCAATGAAGTGCCGGTGCATCCGGTGCCGGTGAGTTCCTTCCTGATGGATAAATACGAGGTGACATACGAAAAGGTGTTGGAGGTGTTTAACTGGGCTTATGACCAAGGATTGATTGCCGTTCAAGATGTTACGAATGCGACGGGGGGAGTGGTTGTTGCGAACGGACGAGTCGTAAATACCGAAGGCGTGTCCTACCGTCTTGCCGAGGTGAATACGCAATTTAATGACATGAGATTCACCAACGGGATCTTCTCGCTTTTGAATTCCAGTCGTATGAAACACCCGGCGCTCTTTCTGACCTGGTATGGGGGGATGGCGTACGGAAATTATCGCAGCGATATGGAAGGCCTATCGAGAGCGGTGGATTTTGGGGTTACCAATTGGGCCATGGATCTTGATGCAAATGGCTATCGGCTACCGACGGAGGCGGAATGGGAAAAAGCTGCGCGAGGAGGAATCGCGGGAACGCATTACCCGTGGCCCAATGATTCTGTTCAGGGAACCAATGATTATCTTTGGAATATTGATCCGGTAAAAGCCAACTATATTGATTTTCGGTGGGTTCTGGGTGTGCCCACGAATTTTAATCCGATCACCGCACTGACGAATCACCCAGCTCATCCTTGGTTTCAGACGAATATATTCTTGATGGGGATACCGCCTTACGGAACGACTCCTGTCGGATACTACAATGGATATCAACAGATTGCGTTCGGATCGATGACGAATGAAAACACGAACGTCAAGCGAGGTGCTGACTTCGCGGTCACGCAGGATATGGCCAATGCGTATGGGCTTTATGACATGGCTGGGAATGTTTATGAGTGGTGCTATGATCGCTACTATGAAAGCTGGTACCTTGATCCTTCCTCAAGCACCCCGAATACCAAGGGATTTCAAACCAATAGCATTACCGGTGCCCGTGTTGTCCGTGGTGGAGGGTGGATACCGATCACATTGTTGGGCGAAGTTGTTGTAAGCTCTGATCCATCTTATCTAAGATGCTCCTATAGGGGGCATGCTCATCCTCCCGGTTTCCCTTTGCCAATTGGCCTTCCCGGGGTTTTGCCTGGCGGGGTCCATCAAGCTCTTGGTTTTCGCACGGTTCGCTCTGTGCGCTGAAATATTGTAAATGCAGCAGGGTATCCATAGGTTGTGCGGATGGGGGATATTGATTTTATTGGGCGGCGGCTTATGGCCGGCGCGGGGGATGGAGGCGGTTTCTTTTACTTCGCCGCGGCATGTGACTTGGGCCATGACGTCGGTGGTGAGGCAGGTGGAGATTCAGGCGCGTGAAGCGTTGGATGCAACCCCGGACTGGATCACGGTGGCCACGGTTTCGCCGACGGGGGCGGTGATGTCGGGGTGGTTGAATATCACCACGGAGGTTTCGATGCTTCGACTGGTGGGGACGACGTCGGAGTTTCCGCGGACGCGTCACGACATGGTGATCATACCGGGGGCGAGTTTTGACATGGGGAATACGTTCAGCCATTTGAACGAGGGGTTTCCATCCGAGCTACCGGTGCATGAGGTCCCGGTGAGTCCGTTTCTGATGGACCGGTTTGAAGTCACCAACGAGAAGGCGCTGGAGGTATTTACCTGGTCCTACAGCAACGGGTTGATTTCGGTGAACGACGTGGTGTTGACCAACATCACGGCGGGGGGGACCAACATCGTGACCAATGTGAATCGCCGGGTGACCAATACCGAGGGTACACCGCAGATCCTGCTTGAGGTGAACATTCCCAAATCGGAGATCGGATTTACCAACGGGATCTTTTCACTTTTGGATGGGGAGCGGACGAATTTTCCGGTGGTAAACATCACCTGGTACGGAGCGATGGCTTATTGCGCGTTCCGCAGCGACATGGAGGGTCTGGTTCGCGCAGTGGACTTTGGGCCGACGAACTGGAGCATGAACCTGGACGCGGAAGGGTTCCGGCTTCCCACCGAGGCGGAATGGGAGAAGGCGATGCGGGGGGGATTCGCCGGGCGGCATTTCCCCTGGCCGGATGACTCGGTACAAGGCACCAACGATTATTTGTGGAACATCGATCCGGTGAAGGCGAACTATCTGGATTTCCGCTACATTGTGAATCAGGGAGGGCAGCCGGTGTTTACCAACCATCCGACCCATCCATGGTTTACCCATGATCTCAACCTGCCTCCGTACGGGACCACGCCGGTGGGTTATTACGATGGCAACCAGCAGATTGATGTGCCATGGATGCCGAGTTTGAAGGTAGGCGCGGATTTCGGGGTGGTGGAGGATCAGGTAAACGGGTTCGGGCTCTATGACATGAGCGGGAATGTCTATGAGTGGTGTTACGACTGGTGGGGAACGAATTGGTACGGGAAAGCAGAGGCCTCGTGGCCGGATCCGAGGGGAGAGGATGGAGCGAACCGGCATGAAATCATGCCTCCGGTGGGCGGTGGGCTCCCGCCGTACCGGGTGATGCGGGGCGGGGGATGGATGCCGTTTATTCTGGCGTTTGATCCGTCGTATTTACGTTGCGCCTACCGGGAAGGGCGGTGGGCGCATTTTTATTGGCAGTCGGTAGGGTTTAGGGCGGTGCGTTCGGTGCGGTGAATGCGGTTACGGGGGATTGCGAAGAAGCGTTGGTGACAACGCGGATGGGGGCATCGAAAGGCGGGGAGTCCGCGTTCTTTCGAACGCGGCTACGGGTGGGACGCGGGGGATGATTCGGAGGATGGTAGGAGGAGCGGAGATTTTCGGGGATTACGGCTGAATGATCTCGGTGGTGATCCAATCCACGAGGTGTTTTGCGATCAAGGCATACCCTTTGCGGTTGGGGTGAATGGGGTCGGCATGAACTTCCTTCCACCCTCCTTTGCCAAGATCTTGAAAGGCGGAGAGGAGGTCGAGGACGGTCAGGTTGCGCTCGGCGGCCATGGTCGTGACAATTTCGTGCAGTGCAAGAAACGGGTAGGCATCGAGTTCGATAAACAAGGGGACGATGACCAAGGACACGGGAGTCTGGTGGTCCCGGCTCCATGTGGCGAGATCGTCGAGTCCTTGCTCCAGTCGGCTTATTGCGGTGGCGCGGCGGTAGAGGGTGTGGTAGTAGGATTCGGCCTCCCCGTGAAGAATACGATGCATGTCGTCGATGATGGGTGACGGTTCAGGCGTGGCGGAGGTTCTCCATGACGCGATCCGGTATCGGATCAGCATCCAGAGCTTGGACCCGCCGAGGGGGGAGGTGGATGCTTGCCACAGCCGGTGGAGGTAGTCGCGCTCGGCGGAACTAATCTCGCTTTGCCGAAGCAGAACTTCCAACTCGCGGCTGAATTCCTGGGGGTCGTTGAGGCAATAGATGTAGAGGATATGATCGGGTTCGAAGGGTGCGACTTTGGTTTCGAGGGAGGTGGCGACTTGTTCTATGTTGTATCCGGGAACGCCGAAGTTGAGGGCCTCGATGCGAGTTGCGAAGGGACGTGCGGCGGCTTCGCGCATGATCGCGATGGCGAGGTGTTCTTCCTGGCCCGCGCCCATGCCGAAGGCAATCGAGTCGCCGATTAGGGCGACTCGAAACGAATCTTCGTTTTTGGCGGTTTCCACCGGAGGATGTCTCATGCCGTGACGGTTGATGGTGATGTCGCGGCGGGGGGAAACGTAGTGGGGGACCAGTTCGTAGCGAAGGGAGGGATGGTCGGAAATGCGGATCATTCCCCGTTGGAGTGAAAAGACATCGGGGCCGAAGGATCCGAAGCGCACGATCAGCTCGCCGGCGATCACTACCATCGCCATCCCGGTGAGCGAGAGCAGCATTTTATGGATAGTTGTCCTACGCACGATCTGGTCGACCTCGCCTTTTCCGGTAAGGGATGTAGATTGCCTGTAGCGGGTGAATCAAGCAGAATGTGGGGCGAATGAAACGACGTTTGTTCAAGCTGCTCCTGATTTTTCTGGGTCCGCTGTTGTTGCTAGCCCTCATGGATGGATTGCTTCCGGATCCGGCCAAAGATAGCCATCGGCCCCTGCTTCAGGTCAAGGACGGGGATGCGGTGTGGTGGACGACAAATCCCCGTTTCGGATCCTTTGTTTTTCCGCGAGATGCCGGCCCGGCCCTGCCGCCGCTGTGGGTACCTGCGGTGAAGAACGAGGGGGAGGTCCGGATTTTGGTCTTGGGGGAATCGGCGGCGGAAGGGTTCCCGCTTTCCGCGTTCAGCCTGGCCCGGGTCCTGGACGCGGTCATCCGCGAGCTGAATGCCAGCGCAACGGTAAGGGTGATGTCGCTGGCGATGACGGGTATCAATTCGCATCATCTCCGTTTACTTGGCCGAGCCGGGATGGAGGCATTACAGCCGGATGTACTTGTCATTTATGCGGGCAACAATGAAGTCATCGGCCCGTATGGCCCGGCTTCGGTATTCTCCTCCTATCAGCCGTCGCTTTGGATGATCCGCGCCCACCTGCATGCCCGCTCCTTCCGGGTATTCCGGAAGCTAGAGGCGGGTTGGTCAGGGCGTCGGAGCGGTGATTCGACATGGCGGGGCCTTGAGGAGTTTCAGGGGGTGGCGATTGCCTTCGACGATCCGCGCCTCGAACCCATGTACCGGCATGCCCGGTCGAATCTGGCAGACCTGCTCAAGGAGGCGGAGCGGCGCAGGATCGGCGTGGTGGTTTGCACCATGGGGGTAAATCTCACCGATTGGCCTCCCATGGATTCCGAGCCGGAACCGGAAGGGTTTGACCCCCCGCAAGTTGGCGCCCCGGAGCAGGTACGGTCGGCGACCCAAGCCTACCGGATCGCGGAAGGGTTGGGGCAAGAAGAAGTATGGGAGATGGCGCAGCGATGGTACCATCGGGCCCGCGACCTCGATTTGGCCAGGTTCCGGGCGGACTCCCGGATTCAACACATCTTGAGGGAACTTGCTACCGCCCGGTCCTACGGTCGACTGCTTGTGGATATTGAACAGCGATTTGAGGAACGCAGCTCGGGCCTCACCGATGCCGACCGGTTTTACGAGCATGTGCATTTAACCCTTCCCGGCCGGGTAGTGGTGGCGCGGGAGATTGTTCGGGCTTTGGGGGAACATGGGTGGCTCGATCTTGGGGGAACGAACGTGTACGAGGTCTTGGCCGGAGCTTCGTCGGCGATCCCGGACACGTTGCTTTTCACTCCCATGGACGAACTTCAGGCGTTGCGACTGGTGCGGGATTTTTATCGCTGGCCACAATTCGTCGGTCAACTTGACAGTGGGGAGCGGATCGATCGGCTTGAGCAAGCGCTGGCGCGGCTGCAGCGGGAGGACATCCCCTTATGGACGGTGGAGCGTTTGATTGAAGCCGAAGGTCAAGCGGCCGCACGATGGCCCGACGATCCTTGGCGATTGGCGATGGCCGGACGTCACGCATTGAGCATGGGCCGGCCTGATGTTGCCCTCGCATGGTTGGAGCAAGGGTTGAACGTCCTGCCGGTGCTGCTTCAGGCCCGGATTGATGCGGCGCGGGCCGCGATGCAACTCAACGATTTGGAGCGGGCCGCGTTCCATCTTGTAGCTGCAGAGGCCCGTCTGCCCACCGACCCGGATGTGCTGGCGGTCCGGGGAGAGTGGGCATTCCGGTCCCGGCGATGGGCGGAAGCGGAAGCAACCTTTTCCGAAGTGTTGCGACTTCGGCCCAACCATTTACAGGTCATCATCTGGTTGGCCCGGCTGGCCGAGCAAGCTGAACGTCTTGAGGAGGCCGAGGCTTTTTATCGCAAGGGATTGGAGATTGATCCAGGGAGTGTTCCCCTCACCGCGAATCTTGCCCTGATTCTTTCCCGGTTTCCCGATGATCGGCGGAGAAACGAGTCGATCCGGTTGGCTGAACAGGCGATTGACTTGGATGCCGGTACGCCTCATACATGGTGGACGCTGGCCCGGGTGAGAGCGGCGCTGGGCGATCGCAGAGGAGCGCTCAGCGACCTTGATGAGGCCATGCAACGCGCGGACCCGGAAACGGACAGTACGTTGTTGAGAACGATGGACGAAGCAAGCCAACGGTGGAGCCTGAATCCGGCGGCTTCCCCTCAACGCCCGTGAGCATGAAGACCCCGATCCAACCCTCCAGACGTCACGCCTCGTGGACCGGGAAGATCCTTCTTGCTTTGCTTATCCCGACGTTTCTTTTCGGTGTTCTCGAGGGTAGCCTGAGGGTGTTGAAGATCGGTTATCCGGCATCCCTGTTTATACCGGCGAAGGTGGAGGGTGAGGCGGTTTGGGTCGAAAATCCGTTTGTTACCTATTCGGTGTTCCCACCGCCGCTGGCGAGGGCTCCGGGTCCGATTCGTGTTCGCAAGGCGAAGCCGGCGGATGTGGTCCGGGTGGTTGTGCTGGGGGAGTCGGCAGCCCAGGGCGATCCGGTACCCGCGTTTGGTCCATCCCGCCATCTTGAGGTTTGGCTTTCGCGCGATTATCCGGAGAAACGTGTGGAGGTCATCAATGCCGCAATTACGGCGATCAACAGCCATGTGATCCGGGCGATTTCGCGTCAACTGCACAAGCTTGAGCCGGATGTGGTGATCGTGTACATGGGCAACAACGAGGTGATCGGACCTTTTGGTCCAGCCACGGTGTTCAGCGGCTATCTCCAAAGCGACGTGATGATACGCATTCTCGGCGCGGTGGGGCGGACCCGTACGGGACAACTCCTTCGTTGGATCTCTTCGGTAGCGACCGAAGGGAAGGGGCAGGACACCTTCGAGGGTGTTTCCATGTTCATGAACAACCCGGTTTCTCTCCACGATACGCGTCTCGACAAGGTTCGGGCGCGGTTTCGTAGCAACGTGATGGCGGTCACGAAAGCTGCCCGGAGGGCGGGGGCGGATGTGCTTTTGTGCACGGTGGCGGTGAATGTGAGCGATTGTCCCCCCGCGCTTTCGGTTCATCGTGATGACCTGACCTCCTCGGAACGTGCGGCATGGCAAAACGTTTACGAGCGGGGACTGGCGGCGGCGCGGGTCGGGTCGTGGTCGCGCGCGCTCCGTGAGTGGGATCAGGCGTACCGGATCGATGGGGGGCATGCCGAATTGAATTACTGGATGGGACTGGCTCATCAGCATCTCGGCAACCCCGCGGAGGCTGCAGTTGCCTTCACGAAGGCGATGGACCTCGACGCATTTCGATACCGAACCGACTCGCAGTTCAACGAGATCATTCGAAGCGTCGCCGATTCCAAAGGTTCCGGGGTTCTGTTTTGTGATGTGCAGGAAGGGTTCAGGGCGAGTGGGAAAAGCGATCAGGAACTCTTTGTTGATCATGTGCACTTCTCCTTTCCCGGAACCGCCCTCTTGGCCCGCTTGTGGGCGGAGGCGCTTCACGGTACGCGATGGTTTCCGGAGCATGAGCGAAGGGGGAACGGGCCGGGGCTTGAGGATCTTGCCGCGGCTTTGATGTTTACGCCATCTGCGGAAGCGGAGATCGTGCAACGGATGTTGGGGCGCTTTCAACAGCCCCCTTTTGACCGGCAATACGGGATTGAAACGAGAACGCTTGCGCTTCAACAGCGGTTACGACAGTTGAACGCGGTGGTCCGGGAGGGGCGGGGAGAGAGCGATGTGCTGGCCTATCGGGCGAGGCTGCGTGAAGCGCCGGGGGACGTTTATTTTCCGCTTCATTTGGCGAACACGCTCCTTTCCTTTCAGCAATTCCGGGAAGCGCAGGAGGTCATTGCGGAGCAGGTTTTACGCGCACCTCACCGTCGGGGGCCCCGGTCGATCCTTGCCTTGCTGCAAGCAATCGATGGCTTTCCGGTTCAGGCGGCGGACACCTTGCTTGGTTGGCGGAGCCGTCACGGTTACTTTGCATATGCTGAAACCGAGTATCTCATCCGCGCCCTTTTGCCGGCAGGGTATCTGGAGGAAGCGTTGGCGGTGATGCGGGCCATTGTGCCCAACGTGAGGAGGATGGATTATCGATGGCGGCTGGAACGGGAAGTCGAGCGGCTTGAGCGGGTCGCGGCGCTTCTGGGCGAAGCGAAGATCTCGGTGGAGGCCGGGGATTATACACGGGCGGAACAGTTGTTGGGCAGCCTGTTAAAAACACGCGGCGACATTACCGAAGCCATGGTGTTGATGGCAGCCGTTCAGCATCGAAAGGGGATGACCCAACGTGGACAGCCGGTGATGCAGCGGGCCTTGCAGCGAATGCCGTTTGCCCGGGCTTATTACCACGGCGCGATTTGGTTCGCTGCGACCGGTGAACATGATCAAGCGGCGACCTATTTGGGTGAGGCGGCGGCCATTGCCCATGACGACCTGCCGTTGGTCAACAGTCTGGCCTGGATCGCGATTGCCCATCCGCGGGAGGAGTTGAGAGAGGTGAACCTTGCCCTTTCGATTTTGGAACGGGCCATCCGGCGACGTGATGGAGACGTTCCCGCCTACCTGATGATGACGTACGCCGCGGCTCTGGCGGTTCATGGCGACCGGGAGCCGGCACTTGTGTTTGCCGAGGATGCCATAGTTCGGGCGGACCGAGAGGGGAACGCCGCTCTTGTGGGGGAGATCGAGTATTTACGCGGGAGGATGGAAAGGGGAGAGACGATGACCTGGTCGCGAAACAATCGACCGATGAATGCGATTTTGATTCCCTAAGGCTGCGACGGTTCCGCCCGGATTCGGAAGAAGCGGAAAGGAACGGTCGCGATTCCGTAGCTAACGGTCCATTCGTTTCCGGCAAACGGCCACTGTGAGGTTGGGTCGAACGGTTTCCAGATTCCGTTGTGGATGGAATCGGCGTATTCGAGGGTGAAAGCTTGGTCGGCAAGTTCATCGCCCCATAACCCGGACCAACGAATGAGTTGTGATTCAACCCGTTCGACGGATTGAGTGAATACCGTGCCAAACTGATTGGTGAAAATTTCGGTGTGATCGGTGCGCATGATCCAATCGAAGGTGGTGATCCTTCCATCCTGAACGAGGAGAAAGGCCCGAGGTTGGCCCTGGTAGAGTCCTGATCCCACGATTTCGTTGTTTTCGTTGATTCCGGTGGCATTGGTGAGTACCCAGCCGGAATTTTGCACGATCAAATCATTAAGATTTGTCATGACGCCATTTCGCCAGAGGAAGGCCTGATTGGTTCCGTACCGGGTGGTGGATGTGCCGACGATCCATGACTTGTCGTTGATGGCGTTGGCATAGGAATTGTTGGTCAAGCCATCGAGGGTGCCGAGGCTTATCATCAATTCGTTTCCGGGTGGTAGATCGTCATTGGGGATTTTCCAAACGCCGTTGGATGGGGTCACGAGGAAGGCATGTTGAGGGAAGGAGGCATTGGTGATGCTGGTATATCCGACGACTTGTCCGGCATTGTTGATGGCGGTTGCGCCGCTGGTGGTATAGTCCTGCCAGTTCGTGCTGCCGAGGGAACCAAGGACAATCATTTCCCCGGTGTCGTGAAGTCCGTTGGTGTTGTTGTCGCGCCAAATGTAGGCCCACCAGCGTTCGCTGGAGGCCCAAAGAAAGGTTGTGCCACAGACCATGCCGTGATCGTTTACGCCGGATCCGCTGCACGCGAGCCAGTTGTGATAAGGTCGGACCCGGACAAACTGGTTTGATAGCCAGGTGAAGCTGTTGTGGTCGGATAGATTGGGTCGAGCATTGGTAAATTCCGAGGATCCTGCGATGAGCCCATGGTTGTTGATGGCATACCCCCAACTGCGGCGCCCTCCGAGGGTGCCGAGGTTTTCCAGTTCGTCGCCGGTGTAGCGGAAGGCCCGGAAGAAGGTGTTGGACAGCCGGGCGTAACCGGTGATTTCCCCATGGTTGTTGATGGCGCGGGCAACGCTTTGCGTTCCGTCGGGCAGAAACCCGAGGCCGTTCATCAGGCCATTCTGCCAAACGAAGGCCTGGAGCCGGCCGTCGGCATCGTAGGAGGAACCTACGACCTGACTTCGGTCATTGATGCCATAGGCAAAGCTTGCGCCGCCTCCCAAGGTGCCGAGATCGATGACGTTGTATTCAATTTCCGCTTGGAGTTGTTGGGGGGCGGTGGCCACGATCATCAAACCGATGACGAGGCGATGGCGGAAGGTTATGTTCAAGCTCTTCATGTCGTCCAACCGATATCTGTTCAGCCCGGTTCTTTAGTGTACCTCCACCCTCGGCGGGTGCAATCAAATCAGGTTGCATGATTATTAGCCTTCGGTGGGGTTACGGGCGGTGCGTTCGATGCGTTGGAGAGCGGGGGGGAAGTTGGGGCGAATGCGGAGGACTTCCTGATAGCAGGCGTGAAATAACGTAACGTCTATTGAATTAACTCACCGCTTGATAGGCGGCTGAGGAAATCCTTGATGGGAAGAACCTGGATGTCGTCCCATATGGAGGGATTCTTTCCGAGATAGACCCCATAGGCTGCGACCTTGTTTTTCCCCAGTTCGTTCTGAAACCGCTTCAATCCTCGGCCATATTTTTTTTCCCAGCGGGCGCTGGACTTGATTTCCAGAGCGAAAAACCCGTTGCGGGTTTCACAGACGACGTCCACCTCGATTCCGTCGTAACTTCTCCAGAAGTAGATGGGATAATGAAGGCCAGAATAATCGAGATGAGAAAGAATCTGGTGGATTACGAAGGTCTCGAAGAGGGCTCCTCTTTCCTCTTCGGTTGGTGGGTAGGGGAGCCTTCCTGAAAGGGCTCGAGTTACCCCGGTGTCAAAAAAATAGAATTTGGGATGCTGAACCTGTTTGGTCGAGGTTTTTAGCTTCCAAGCCGGTAGCCAGCGTCCGATCAGGGTGTCGATAAGGATATCGAAATAGTTTTGCACGGTCTGGCGGGTAACCGCAGCTTCGCGTGAGATGTTGGAAACATTGGTAACCTGCCCATTTTGGCGGGCGGCGACTTCGAGAAAACGGCTGAAGTTCCCAATGTTCCGGGTGAGGGCTTCGGCGCGAATCTCCTCTTGTAAGTAGGTTTGGGCATACGCGAATAAGAAAGGTTTGGGATCCTGAGTGGTTACCGCCATGGGAAGCAGGCCGAACTCAATACACTTGTTGATGTTCACGCCATCGGGCAATTCGGCGTGAGCGAGCGGATACATGTTTTTGACGAGTGCGCGTCCGGCAAGAAGATTAGCCCCTCCTCGTCGCAGTTTGCGGGCGCTTGAACCGGAAAGAACGAAACGAAGGTTTCTGTTCTCGATCAATCGGTGAACTTCTTCGAGGATCATTGGGACTTTTTGAACTTCGTCGATGACGACCCAAGAGTTCGGGGGAAGCGTGGAGCATTCCCGGTATAAGAGTGAAGGGTCGCGGCTAAGGCGTATCACTTCGGAGCTGTTGAGCAGGTCATAGGATGGCGCTCCTGAAAAGTTGGCGCGAATCCATGTCGACTTTCCCGTGCCGCGTGGTCCGAAAAGGAAAAAGGAGGAATCGGGCGGCTTTAGTAATCTTGGGTACATAGTTGGCATAATTGCGGTAAATATGCCAACAGTCAATGCAATTGTAGGTATTTTTCGGTTGGAAGTTCAGAGGATCACTGGATTGGTTTTATCAGGAAGGGTGGAGTGGGGTCGGTGGAGGATTGGATGCGTTGGAGGGCGGGGGGGAAGTTGGGGCGAATGCGGAGGACTTCCTGATAGCAGGCGTGGGCTTCGTCGGTGCGGCCGAGGCGGAGGAGGAGGTCGCCGAGGTCGATCCAGGCGGGGAGGTGGGCGGGGGCGTGTTCGAGGCCGTTCCGGAAGTAGAGGATGGCGGCTTGGGGTTGGTCGCGGCGGATTTCGATGCGGGCGAGGTTGAACCAGGCGGGTGAGATGGCGGGGTCGCAGTCGACGGCGGCGCGGAAACGGGCTTCGGCTTCGCGGAGGTTTCCGCGCCGGGCTTCGAGGATGCCGAGCTGGTTGTGGGCGTGGGCTTCGCAGGGATCTTCGGCGAGGGCTTTGCGGGCGAAGGCCTCGGAGGTGGCGCGGTCGCCGTGGGTATCGGCGGTGACGGCAATGATGCGCATGAGTTCGGCGCGGTAGTTGAGATCTTCGGCGCAGAAGCGCCCACCGAGGCTGGTGGCGGCGAGTGCGAGGAGGAGGCACCCCCCGCAAGTTGCGGCGGCCAGATAGGCGTGGGAGCGGAGGGCGTGGGCGCAGGTATGGATGCCGAGGGCGGTGAAGGAAATCCAGATGGGGAGGACGGGGAGGCGGTAGCGGTCGCTGACGTGGACGAGGATGATGGCGGCGGCGTAGCCGAGGGTGATAAGGAATAGGGCGGCGTGGTTGCGGCCAGCGGTCCAAAGGCCGATGAGGAGGAATCCGGCGAGGAGGCCGAAGGGGAAGCCGACGTCGCCGATTTCCCAGACGAGGAGGCGGAGGACGAGGGAGTCGGGGCGGAGGGCTTTGATGTCGAGGTTGCGGGGGATTTCGCGGGAGCTGAAGAATTGCCGGGTTTTGGTGAGGAGGTGGGCGGCGGCGGCGGCGGGGTCGGTGCGGATGGAGGAGAGGGCTTGGTCACGGAAGAACCGGTCTTTTTGGTCGGGGGTGTGGGCGCCATGGAGTTCGGGCCAGAGGGTGAGGTTTTCCCAGGCGTAGCCGGGGCGGATGTTGATGGTGTGGCAGGGGTCGTGGCTGTTGCCGATGTAGAAGTTGATTCCGCCGGTGACGGGGAGGAGGCGGGGGGTGCCGGTGGCGGTGGCGACGGCGTTGATCCAGGGAAGGGAGGTGAGAACGGCGGCGAGGGCGAGGAGTCCGGCGTGGCGGGCCCGGGTGGTCCAAGGGAGGGAGGGAACGAAGGTGGCCCAGGCGATGGCGAGAAGCCATGCGGGGAGTAGGGGGGGGCGGGTGAAGAGGGCGAGGGCGCCGAGGACGCCGAGGGCGAGGGCGGTGCGGGAACGGGGGTGGTTCCGGTAGTCGAGAGCGGCGAGGGCGATGAGGATGAGCCAGAGGCCGGCCCAGGGTTCGGCGAGTAATTCGCCGTCGCCATGGATGAGGGGACCATAGAAGGCGGCGGTGAGTCCGGCGATCCAGCGGAGGGAGGGGAGGGGTTTGATGCGGTAGGCGAGGAGGGCGGCGAGGGAGCAGGAGAGGGCGCCGATGGTGATTTGGAGGAGTTTGGCGATCCACACGGAGGGTCCGAGCAGGGTGTAGATTTGGCCGAGGACGAGGGGGTAGAGCCAGGGTTGCCAGGAGAGTTTGGGCAGGGCGCGCGTGCCTTCGGCCCAGGCTATGGCGAGGGCATGATATTCTCCGGCATCGATGAGGGGATAAATGAATGCGGGATGGCGGGAAAGTTCGAGGAGGTAGATCCAGCGCACGAGCCAGGCGATGAGTCCGATGAGGAGGTAGATGAGGCCGGGGGGCAAGGTTGCGCGTTGGGTGTTCACGCGGGAGTACCTTTAGGCGGGGGGCTTTTTGCGAAATTCGTTCCAGGCTTCGATGCATTCCTGGATGGTGAGTTCGTAGAGTTCGCGGCAGTAATGGCAGGAGATGCGGATGTTGTCGCCTTTTTTGACCATGTCCATGCGTTCGTCGTAGGGGAGGGCGCGGAGGACGGCGCCCATTTTTTCGCGGCTGCAGGTGCAGGCGAAGCGGGGGGCGGGGAGGGATTCGATGACGAGGTCGCCGGGGGCGAGGGGGGCTTCAAGAATTCGGGCGAGGATGTTTTCGAGGTAGTTGTCGGTTTCCTCGTTCTGGTGGTAGAGGTGGTCGCGGATGGAGGGATGGTTGAGGCGGGCCCGCCAATGGTTGAAGGCCTCGAGGTCGCACTCGGGGAGGGCTTGGAGGAGGATGCCGCGGCAGACGCGGACGGGATCCCCGGGGTTGGGGGCGAGGCCGAGGAGGACTTCGAGGGCGGATTCGACCTGGTCGCTGAAGGAGAGAAAGAAGGCGAAGTCTTCGATGGGATCCTGGAAGCCGGCCTCGACGGTTCCGGCGGAAAGGTTGACACCGTTTTGGCTACGGATGACTTTGACGGTTCCGCCGCTGCCATAAAGTTCTTCGGCGTCTTTGGCATCGAAGAGGTGGTTGGGTGAGATCATGCCGCGGACGGTGGCGTCGGGTCCGGCATCGACGAGAATGGTTTTAAGGGTTCCGCCGTAGGCCCATTTGAGGTTGATGCGGGAGTCGGGGGGGAGGGTGGTGGCGGCGAGGAGGCCGGCGGTGAGGGCCCGGCCGAGGAGGTGGGCGCCGGCGGGGTCGCAGTCGTGGCGAAGGACGGTTTCCTGGACGGTGCGGGTGGTGACGGCGTAGGCGAAGGCGAGGTGTTTGGAGGCGATGCGGCCTTTGTAGAGGAAGTCAGTCATGTTTGGAAGGCCCCGAGGCCGCCGAATTCGGCGAGGGTTTGGGTGAGGATGGTGGGGAAAGTTGCGGGGGGTGGATGGCCGAGGCTTTGCCAGCGTTGGATGGCGAGCTGGGAGTTGGCGGGACGGGGTGCGGGGCGAGGGAGAATTTGGTCGGTGGGCCGGATGTGGTCGGCGGGGAGTCCGGTGAGTTCGGCGGCGATGGTGAGGAGGGTGTAGCGGGTTTGGGGTTCGGTGGAGCTGACGTGGATGATGCCGGTGAGGTCATCGTGGAGGAAGGCGCGGAGGGCGTGGGCGACGTCGCGGATCCAGGTGGGGAAGCGGAGGCTGATGTGATCGGCTTCCTGGGGTTGGCGGGATCTGAGGGCGGTGAGGATTTGGGTAATGAAGCCGGAAGTGGCGGGGGTAGGCCCGGCGCCGATGAGAAGGGGGATGCGAATGACGAGGCTGTTGGGCCGGGTGAGGGCGATGCGTTCGGCGTCGAGTTTGGTTTGGCCGTAGACGTTTACGGGGCCGGTGGGGCTGGTTTCGGTGTAGGGGGGGGCGTCGCCCCGGAAGACGTAGTCGGTGCTGATCTGGACGAGTTTGGCGTGGGGGGGGAGGTGGTCGATCATGACCTCTAGGGGGTCGGTATTGAGGCGACGGGTTTCGTCGGGGTTGGCCTCGCAGGGGTCGGGGTCGCGGTAGGCGGCGGAGTTGATGAGGATGTCGGGTTGGGTCCGGTGAAGGAAGGCGGCGAGGGCGTGGGAGTCGCGGAGGTCGAGGGGGACCATGCCGGGAGCGGGGGAGCGATGGGCGACGGGGGTGACGTCGAAACCGGGAGAGAGGGCGGCGAGGAGTTCGCGTCCGAGGAATCCGGATGCGCCGGTTAGACAGACGGAAGGCATGGTCAGGCGGTGGTTTTGTCGGCTTCGACGGCTTCGGAGAATTTGACGGAAACGATTTTGGAGATGCCTTGTTTTTCCATGGTGACGCCGTAGAGGGTTCCGGCGGCGGCGATGGTTTGGCGATTGTGGGTGATGACGATGAATTGGGAGTCGCCGAGGAAGCCCTGAACGGTGCGGACGAAGCGGCCGATGTTGGCGTCGTCGAGGGCGGCATCAAGCTCGTCGAGGACGCAGAAGGGGCTGGGTTTGACCATGTAGAGGGCGAAGAGGAGGGCGACGGCGGTCATGGTGCGTTCGCCGCCGGAGAGGAGGGAGACGGTTTGGAGTTTTTTGCCGGGAGGGCGGGCGATGATTTCGATGCCGGATTCGAGGATGTCGCCTTCGTCGGTGAGGACGAGCTTTGCGGTTCCGCCGCCGAAGATCTGCTCGAACATTTTTTGGAAGTTCTCGTTGACCTGGTTGAAGGTGGTGGAGAAGAGGTCGGTGGTGGTTTTGTTGATTTCCTTGATCATCTCGATCAACTGCTGCTTGGCGTTGATGAGGTCGGAGTTTTGGGCGGTGAGGAAGGCATAACGTTCTTCGAGTTCGGCGTGTTCCTCGATGGCGACGAGATTGACGGGGCCGATGGCTTCGATTTTGGCGCGGAGTTCGGCGACGAAGTTATCGAGGGCTTCGCGGGGGAGTTTTTCGCCGTTTTCCCATTGGGGTTCGGGGCAGCGTTCGATGTCTTCGAGGGTGATGCGGTATTCGCCGGTGATGCGGTCGACGAGGTTTTGGCGGCGGATTTGCTGCTGGGCGAGTTCGACTTCGGCCTGGGAACGTTTTTGGTTGAGTTCCTCGTGCTGGTTGCGGTGGTCGCGGAGGCGCTGTTCGGTGGTGGCGAGTTCGGCGAGGAGGGCATCCTTGGCGGCCTTGCGTTCGTCGATGCGTCGGGCGAGGTCGGCGGTTTCGGTTTCGAGGGGGGGGATGCGCTGTTCGGCGGTTTGGATGCCGGTGCGGAGGCCTTCGATGCGTTCGCGGTAGGTGTCGACACCGCGGCTACGTTCCTCGATGAGGGTGGAGAGTTCGCGGAGGCGGGAGTCGAGCTGGTCGATGCGGTGGGCGAGGTATTCGGCGGTTTGGCGGCGTTCGGAGAAGGTAACGCGCAGCTCGGTGACGGCGGCTTGAAGGGTGTTGCGTTTCTGGTCGTGGTCGCGGAGTTCCTCGGTTTTGGCGCCGAGGGTGGCGCGGATTTCGCCTTGGCGGTCGCGGATTTCCTGCATGCGAGCGGCGATGGCGTGGCGCCGGTCGCCACCGCCGGATTTGCGTTCGGCGAGGGAGTTGAGTTCGTAGGTGACGGTCTCGACGCGTTGTTCGGCTTCTTTTTTCTGGCGGAGGAGGACGCGGTGTTCGCCTTCGGCGGAGGCGTGGTTGCGTCGGGCTTCCTCAAGCTTGCGCCGGGCGTCTTCGATATGGGTTTCGACGGTGGATTCTTCGCGTGCGAGGTCGGCGAGACGCTGCTCGTGGGTGTCGATGTGGCGGTTGAGTTCGTCGAGTTCGCGGGCGAGGGAATCGCGGAGTTGGCGTCGGGCGAGGGGGTTGGTGGCGGCACCGTCGGCGGACCAGCGTTCGGCGGTGCCGTGACCGAGGACGAGGCCGGTTTGGGTGACGAAGGTGGAGCCGGGGGGAAGGGGTCGGGGGAGATCGGCGGGTCCTTCCACGACGAGGACCTGACCGATGAGGGTTTCGAGAAGGTTGCGGCAGGCAGGTTCGACGCGAACATGGTCGAGGAGGCGATTGCCACCGGGAGCGGAGGCGGCGGGGGCGGGGAGGTCGGCTTGAACGAGGCGGGCGGAACCGGCCTGGTTGGCGTCGAGGGCGTTGAGAAGGGAGCGGAGGTCGTCTTCGTTGCGGAGGATCAGGGCGTCGAGCCAGGGTCGAAGGACGGCTTGGAGGGCGATCTGGTAATCGGGTTCGGCGTGGAGGGCATCGGCGAGAGGTCCAATGATGGCGGATGGATCGGTGACGAGGGCGGGATCTTTTTTAAGGATGCGACGGGCTCCTTCGGGGAAGCCTTCCTGCTGGTCGCGGCTGCGGTCGATGAGGTCGATCTGGGCTTTTTTGCCGGCGGCTTTGGGCTTGAGGTCGGCGAGGAGCTGTTTGAGTTCGGCGATGGCTCCGGCTTTGTCGCGGCGCAGGCGCTGGGCTTCTTCGAGGCGGGCGGTTTCGGTTTCGACGGCTTGAACGAGGGTGGCGAGGGTGGCGGCCATGTCGTTGCCGCGGGCGGTGAGGGTTTCGACGACGCGAAGGGTTTCGGTTTGTTCGGCGGCGAGGCGTTCGAGGCGGAGGTCGTTTTGGCGTTCCTCGGCGTCGATTTTGGCGAGTTCGTTTTGTTGTTGGGCGAGGCGGGTGTCGAGTTCGACTTGCTCGGAGCGGAGTTGGTGAAGGAGGCGATTGATGTCGGCGACGGCTTTGTCCTGTTCGGAGAGGAGGGCGACCTGAGCGGTGAGGGCGTGGTCGGCGTGGTCGCGTTCCTGGTGGGCGGCGGCGAGGCGCTGGGCTTCTTCGGCGCGGGAGGTTTGGTGTTGGTCGAGGCGGATGCGGGCGTCATCGGCGTCGCGGGAGTCGCGGGCGGAGAGGTGTTCGAGTTCGGCGATGCGCTCGTGGTTGGTGCGGATGAGTTCGCGGACGCGGTCGAGGTCGGTGCGAAGACGGACGGCTTCCTCCATTTCGCGGGCCATGTCTTCCTCGGCGGCGGTGAGTTCGGCGCGGCGTGCGGTGGTGGCTTCTTCGGCTTCGGCGATGCCGGTGCGGATGGTCTGGTCCTGTTCGAGGATGGAGGCGATGCGGGTTTGAAGGGTATGGAGGGCTTGGTCAAGATCGTGTACGCGGAGGCGGGCGCCATAGACTTCGTAGGCCTGAAGCTGCTCGCGCATGGTTTGGTAGCGGCGGGCTTTTCCGGCTTGGCGCTGGAGGGAGATGATCTGGCGCTTGACCTCGCGGATGATATCGTCGAGGCGGAGGAGGTTGGCTTCGGTCTGTTCGAGTTTGCGGAGGGCTTCCTTGCGGTCGGCCTTGTATTTGGTGATGCCGCTGGCTTCTTCGAACACGGCGCGGCGGTCCTCGGGGCGGGAGCTGAGGATGCGGTCGATCTTGCCCTGCTCCATGATGGAGTAGGAGTTGGTGCCGATGCCGGTATCCATGAAGAGTCGGTGGATGTCTTTGAGGCGGCAGGGGGCTTTGTTGATGAAGTATTGTCCGTCGCCGGAGCGGAAGACACGGCGGGTGATGGTGACTTCGTTGTAGTCGAGTCCGAGGGTGGCCTCGCAGTCGGCGAGGGTCATGCTGACTTCGGCCATGCCGTGGGGTTTTTGGGTGTCGGTGCCGCTGAAGATGACGTCTTCCATCTTCCCGCCGCGAAGGGCTTTGGCGCTTTGTTCGCCGAGGACCCAGCGGATGGAGTCGGCGACATTGCTCTTTCCACAGCCGTTGGGTCCGACGATGGCGGTCATGCCGGGTTCAAATTCAAGGCGGGTTTTGTCGGCAAAGCTCTTGAAACCGACGATTTCTAGACGTTTGAGATACAAAGCGAATCCTCCGGAAAGCAAACGGGTTTGTATACACGTTCCGGGGGTGGGGAGACAACGAGAATGTTCCCGCCGGGGGTTGGGAATCGCCCTTGCCAAGAAGGGGGGGAACCTAGATACTCCGGGGCCATGTCATTCAATATACCTGTACGAACCAATGAAAAGCTGGGGAAGCTGGTGTCGGCGATCGAAAACGACGCGGAGCTGAACCAATTGTGGAAATGCGCGAACATCAATGCGGTGGACCGTTGCGGGATCAGTGATCACGGGGAGGTGCATATCCGGATTGTGGCGAATGCGGCGCTGAAGATTCTGCGGTTGCTGATGGAGGGGGGGATTGTGCCAAGCGTGGTGAAGGATCACGGATTGACCAACGAGGATGCGGAAGTGGTGGTGGTGACGGCGGCGGCGCTGCACGACACGGGAATCAGCGTGCACCGGGATGACCATGAGCGGTACAGCTTGTGGATTGCGTATACGAAGGCCCGGCAATTGCTGACCGGTATTTACGAGGAACCGGCGTTGACGATCATGGTTTCAGAAACGCTCCATGCGATCATCGCCCACGATGCGGATGAGCGGTCGCTGACCATCGAGGCGGGAACGGTGAAGGTGGCGGATGCATGCGACATGTCGGAAGGACGTTCACGGATTCCGTTCGAGGCGGGCCAGGTGAACATCCATTCGGTGTCGGCGAAGGCGATCGACCGGGTGAAGATTGAGAAGGGGGAAGTCCAGCCGGTGCGGATTACCGTGGAGATGGGTAATTCGGCGGGGGTGTTTCAGGTGGATGAACTGCTGCGGCGGAAGCTGGAGAAGTCGACCATCTCGCCGCATGTCGAGGTGGTGGCGCGTATCCAGAGCGACAGTGAGCGGCGTTTGATCACGGAATATAAGCTGGATCTTTAGTGTCGATTTTTAGGGTTGATTTCGTGGGGGGATGAAGCTAGGTTGCGTCCCCTTTATGAAGTGAGGAAACGATCATGACGATTAAAGAGAAACGACACAAACCGACGACCCGCCCCCGCAAATCGATGACCCTGAAGGCCCGTCGCCTGAAGGTGCAGAAGCGCCGTCTGGTGGGTCTCGGGGTGGAAGAGTCTGCGGTGAAGAAGATGGCCGCTCCGGAAGTTCGGGCGTTGTTGAAGCGTCCGAAGAAGCTGGCGAAGGCTGGCTGACCCGGCGGTTTCCAAACCTTGGAAATCAAGCAGCCCCGGTTTTCCAAACCTTGGAAAATCGGGGTTTTGTCGTACTTTGGTAGGGTTGATGGTTGTTTTGTTTCATGGCCCTGATGGGGTAGCGGGTGGGGCTCAGAGCCGAAAGGAGATACGTTTATGATTCCAGATGATTGGGTGCAGGCCTTGATCGGAGGCGTATTGATTGGCGGGAGCGCGGTGTTCTTGCTGTTGATGAACGGGCGGATCGCGGGGATCAGCGGGATTACCACGCGGGCGCTGGTGTCCGGGGGGCGGGAGATCTGGGCGGTTCTGTTTCTGGCCGGCTTGTTGCTGGGCGGGGCGCTGTATGAATATGTACTGGCTGCGGAACCGACTCCGGCGCGAGGGGTGGGTCCGTGGGTGATGGTGGCGGGGGGCTTGTTGGTGGGAATCGGATCGCGGTTGGGCCATGGCTGCACGAGCGGTCATGGGGTGTGCGGACTCGGCCGGTTTTCGGGGAGGTCTCTGGTGGCGGTGCTGGTGTTTATGGGCACGGCGTTTGTTACGGTGTATGTGATGAACCACACCGGCTTGATGGGAGGTGGATGATGCGCTCGGGAGGTACAGCGTTGATCGCGGGGGCGTTGTTTGGCCTTGGACTGGGGGTGTCCCAGATGATCAATCCGGCGAAGGTGATCGGGTTTTTGGATGTGTTCGGGGCGTGGGATCCGACCTTGATGTTTGTGCTGGGCGGAGCGGTGGGGGTCACGGCGCTGGGCTTCCGGCCGGTGCTGAAGCGTTCGCGTCCGGTATGCGACGGGACGTTCCTCGTTCCGAAGCGGACCAAGGTTGATGTGCGCCTGGTGGCGGGGGCAGCAATTTTCGGTATCGGGTGGGGGATGACGGGGTATTGTCCGGGACCGGGATTGGCGAGCCTGGTTCTCGGTTCCGCGAATACGGTGTGGTTTGCGGCGGCGTTCGTGACGGGGTTGCTTCTGACCGATCGACTGGCGCGGGAGTCGAAGGACGATAAGAAGAGTGAGGATGGGTGACTCTGCCAAGATCTTGGCAGGTTGTATTTATCGAACAGGGGATCGCGGCTAATGATGCTCCATCCTGTTCGTCGGGCCTGAATGACTTGGATACGGTGGAAAGGATTGCCTTGTTGGCGTTCAAGGGTCTTGATCAGGGCGGCATCTTCAACTTGATTTTCTGCATCTTGCCGGGAATGCGGCGTCGCGGAGCTCCGCCCTCCATCACGCGTTGAGGTCGGTCTTTCGGCGTCGCGGAGCTCCACCCTCCATCACGCGTTCAGGTCGGTCTTTCGGCGTCGCGGAGCTCCGCCCTCCATCACGCGTTGAGGTCGGTCATTCGGCCTCGGGTCATGCGCATGGGGGGTTGGAAGGATTGTACCCTTCGCTTGGAGATGCGAAAGACAACGCGGAGGTTATTGAGTTGGGGGATTAATTCGATGCGATCAGTTTCAAGCCTCTGGGGAGGGAGTCGCCGAGGGCTTGGGCTTGTTCTTTTTCGTCGAGGGCGCCGCCTTCGCGGATGAGGGCGAGGAGGTGGGCGGGGGCGGAGGAGGATGCGAGGGTGGCGAGGATGCGGTCGCGGAGGGGGTCGTCGAGGTCGCGGTAGCGGTCGCCGGTTTTGCGGGCGAGGAGGGCGAGGGCGAAGGGGAGGGAGGGGACAGTGGGGGCGGCGAGGAGGAGATCGATCCAGGGGGTGATGGTGTCGGGGGGGAGGACGTGGTGGAGGGAGGCGTGGAGGGGTTGGCGGGCGCCGATGCGGGCGAGGGCCCAGAGGGCGGCGCCGTGTTCGGTGGCGGGGCCTTTGGTGTGGATGCGTTGGGCGAGGAGGTTGCCGAGGGTGATTCGGGTGGGGGTGTCGAGGCGTTCGAGGGAACCGAGGAGGCGGAGGGCTTCGGCGGTGTCGGGGCGTCCGGAGACGAGGTCGGGGCCTTTGCCTTTGCCGGGTTTGCCGGGGGCGAAGGTTCGTTTGAGGGTGGCGAGCAAGGGGCTGGCGAGGGTTTGTTGCTGGCCGGGGGTGAGGCCGCCAGCAACGCGTCGCCAGAGGATGTAGTTTTCGGCGCGGGAGGCTTCCTGGTTGGGATGGGCGAGTCCGGCGGGATAGCGTTTCCAGAGTTCAGCGACGCGCCAGTCGTCGAGGGCGAAGCCGTGGCCGGGCCGGAGGCAGAAGCCGAGGAGGTTGAGCCAGCGGGCTTCGTGGGCGGCGCTGACGCGGCGGGAGGCTTCGAGGGTGAGAAGGTGTTCGGCGAGGCGACGAAGGAGGGAGGGGGGCCAGTGGTGGCGGGGTTGGTCGATGAGGGTTTCGAGTTTGCGGGTGACTTGGTTGAGTTCGGCGGGGGGGGAGCCTTGGGGAGCGAAGATCTGGTCGAGGAGGGATAGGCAGGGGTGGGTGACGGATTCGTCGAGGAAGCCTGCGGTTTCGGCGTCGGAGGTGTGGTAGGAGCGGTCGGTCTGGGTGGCGGCGCGGACGTCGAAGGGGAGTCGCCAGGAGCGGTCACCGGGAGGGGCTTCGCGGAGGCCGAGTTCGAGGGTGCCGTTTTCGTTGAGGCGGGAACGGAGGGTGACGGTGGTTTGGGAGCGGGCGGCGCTTTTGCCGGTGGTGAGGGCGGTGCGGACGGGAGGGAGGGAGGTGAATTCTTCTTCGTTCCAGTAGGTGATGGAGCCGGCGGGATCGCGGGTGCGGACGCTGGAGACGTGGAGGGGGAAGGCGACGGGGGTTTTGAGGGTAAGGGTCATGGGGTCGCCGGGGACGTCGAGGGGGAGGTTTTCTTCGAGTCCGGCGGGAGCGACGCAGAGGAGGGCGGGGCCGGTGGGGGTTTCGAGTTCGAGGTAGTAGCTGCGGGCGAGGTTGGTGACGACGTTTACGCCGCGGCCTTCGCGGACGAGGCCGTAGTAGGCGGCGCCTCGGGAGACGGCGAGGTCGAGGCGGGGGTTGTCGAGGAGGCGGGGGGTCCAGCCGGGATGATGATCTGAATACCAGGAGGTGAGGATGTGGAGGAGGCGGTCGCGAAGGGCGGGGGCGGCGAAGAAGCCGCCGTTGAGAAGAATGGCGGCAGGGGGGCGGTCGGGGTCGAGGTTTCGGTGGAGGAAGTGGGCGAGGTAGCGGGTGATGGCGGGATCGGGGGCGTAAGGGAGGCCGAATTCGCGGAAGCCGGAGGAGGTGCGTTGGGGTTTGGCGTCGAGGGAGCAGGAGGGGAGGAAGCCGTCGAGGAGGAGGGAGGTGGCTTCGGCGCGGGTGAGGGTGATCTGGCGGGAACCGGCGAGGAGTTTGGCGCCGGTGGCGGCGAGGTGGACGGTGATTTCGGCGGGGGCGTGGGGGCCGAGGAGGGTTTCTTTATGGTGGCGGCAGGCGCGGATGAGCTGGCTCCAGGCGCGGGGGTCGAGCTTGCCGGCGCGGCGTTCGATTTCGTGGGCGAGGGCGAGGTCGAGGTTGTCGCCGCCGAGGATGAGGTGGTCGCCGACGGCGATGCGATGGAAGGCGAGTTCGCCGGAGGCGGTAGGGCGAACCTGGATGAGGGAGAAGTCGGTGGTGCCACCGCCGATGTCGCAGACGAGGATGGTGTCGTCGGCGTGGAGTTGTTCGGTCCAGGTGGTTTCGTGGCGGGAGAGCCAGGCGTAGAAGGCGGCGAGGGGTTCTTCGAGGAGGTGGAGGGAGGGGAGTCCGGCTTTTCGGGCGGCTTCGATGGTGAGTTCACGGGCGATTTCGTCGAAGGAGGCGGGAACGGTGATGACGAGGCGTTGCTCGTGGAGGGGATGGCGGGGATGGGCATGGTTCCAGGCGTCGCGGAGGTGGAGGAGGGTGGCGGCGGAGGCTTCGACGGGGGAGATTCGGGCAAGATCGGGGGCGGGGTGCCAGGGCAGGATGGAAGAGGTGCGGTCGACGCCACCATGGCAGAGCCAGGATTTTGAGGAGGCGACGAGGCGTCCGGGAACGAGGGCGCCGTGGTCGCGGGCGAGGATACCGGTGATGCGGTCGGAGGGTTGGCGGGGCCAGGGGAGGGCGTCGGCTCCGGCGTCGAATTCGCCGGGGGCTTTGAGGTAGAGGAAGGAGGGAAGGGTGTCGCGGGCTTCGAGGACCCCGGGGGCGGTGAGCTGGGGGATGGGGTGGTCGGTGATGGATGTGGCCGTGGCAAGGAGATCGACGGCGGCGAGGGAGCTGTTGGTGGTGCCGAGGTCGATGCCGACGGCGAAGCGGGGGGAGGAGGGGGAGGCCATCATGTCAAATCATCGATCAAGAACGATTCTATTTCTTTGATTGCGAGAAAGGCTTTGTTGTTGGTGACAATCGTAGGGCGGGCTGTTTGGAGGGCAAAGACGACTTGCAGCCTATCGGGAAGTGGGCGTTTGTATTTGGCCCGCAATGCACCGGCAAAACATCCCACTGGACTTTCATGCGAGGCTTAAGCCCGATGCGCTCACGTTCCTTACGTGGGATCACGACTTGAAACCTGTCACCCACGGTTGCGGTTGTCATACACTATTCCTTTTGTAATACGATTTCAAATACATCGTCTACCCGAGTGGCTCTAGGGTCAATGGGGACCACCATCGATGATGGACGTCAGTCGTCTTCGCGGACGCTGAATTCGAGTTTCCAGCGTTCGTCGCCGAGGGCGCTGACGCACCAGAGTTCGAGGACGCCGAGTTCGGTGATGCGGGATTCGAAGCGGACGGGGACGTAGCCGTCCTCTTCGTTTTCGGCGGAGGGGAGGGCGGTTTCCATGGCGTCGGTTTCTTCGAGTTCGTCGGGGGTCCAGCGGGTGAGGAGGGTTCCGGGGGTGTCGTCTTTGCGGGTGGCGGAGCTGAAGAAGCGGAAGTGGACGGGTTCGCCGACGACAAGTCCGATGTCGCCTCCGGGGACTTGGACGGAGGTGCCTTCCTCCATGCCGTGAGGGACGACGCAGAGGGCGTGGAGGGGGCGGGGAGCGCCGGGGATGGCGAGGCCGGCGGTTTCGATTCCGACATAGTAGGCGCGGGGAACGCCGCCGCGAATGCGGACGCCGCCGCGCTCTTTGATCGCGCCGTAGGCGGCGGCGCCGCGGGCGACGGCGAAGTCGAGGTCGTGGTGGCCTTCGAGGAGGGCGGGGGTTTGGTGATCGGCGAACCAGTGGGCGAGGATTTGGGTGAGGCGGTCGCGGAGGTCGGCGGCTTTGAAGACACCGCCGTTGAAGAGGATGCGGGTGGGGGCGATGGCGGCTTCGCCGTCGCGGGCGTTGCGAGCGAGAAAGTGGGCGAGGTGGCGGGTGATGGCGGTGTCGGATTCGTAGGGGAGGCCAAGCTGGCGGAAGCCGGAACCACGCAGGCGTTGGGGGGCGTCTTGGAGGGTGCAGTCGGGGAGGAAGCCGTGGAGGAGGACGCGGAGAAGGAGGTCGCGGGTGAGGTCGGCGGTGATGGCTTTGCCGATGACGCTGCGGCCCCGGCCCAGAATGGTGACGGGAGCGGAGGATTTATCGGGATGGGAGAAGAGATCTTCTTTGGCGGCGCGGCAGGCGTGCCAGAGGGAGACGGCTTGCCAGGGGTCAATGGCATGGCCTTTTTCCTCGAAGAGCTGCTGCATGGCATGGGCGAGGGTGAGGTCCATGTTGTCGCCGCCGACAAGGATGTGGTTGCCCACGGCGAGGCGATTGAGTTCGAGGTCGCCATCGCGCTCTTCGACGGAGATGAGGGTGAAATCGGAGGTGCCACCGCCGACGTCGCAGACGAGGATCACATCGCCGACGCGGAGGGATTTGCGCCATTGTTCGCCTTGAAGGGCGAGCCAGGCATAGAGGGCGGCCTGGGGTTCTTCGAGGAGGATGAAGTCGTTGGGGAATCCGGCGGCGAGAGCGGCTTGGCGGGTGAGGTCGCGGGCGCTTGCGTCGAAGGAGGCGGGGACGGTAAGGGTGACGCGTTGGTGGTGGAAGAGGGCGTCGGGGTGGGCGTGGTTCCATGCGGCGACGAGGTGGCGGAGATAGGCGGCGGAGGCCTCGACGGGGGAGACTTTAGCGACCTCTTCGGGCGCTTCCCAGGGGAGGATGGGTTGGTTGCGATCGACGCGATGGTGGGCGAGCCAGGATTTGGCGGCGGCGATGGTGCGGGTGGGAACATCGGCGGATTGTTTACGGGCGAGTTCGCCTACGGGCCCGGGGTTTTCCGGGGGGGAGCCATCGCGGAAGGCGGGTTGATCTTTTTCAGCTTCGGCGGGGAGGTAAAGGAAGGAGGGAAGGAGGGGACGGGATTCGATTTGGCCGGGGGCGACAAGCTGCGGGATGGAGAGCAGCTCGACGGGGGCGTCGTCGCGATTGAGGGGGAGGTAAGCGAGGGCACAATTGGTGGTGCCGAGGTCAAGGCCTAAGGCAAAGGTCGGGGACATGGGGGTCTCCTTTCAAAAACATCAGTTTGGGAATGGGGTTACGGGGAGGATCAAGCGATCTCGACTTCGGCGGGGGCGATGGCGAGGGCGGCTTTTTCACTGCCGGTCCAGGCGGGGAGGTCGCACCGGGTGGCGATCCAGCCGGGATGTTGAAGTGTGCCTCGGTAAGGCGGGGAGCCGGCGATGTTCCCGGTGAGGCGGGTGAGCCCGGAGTCGAAGCCTTCAGGGACGGTGATGGGGCTGCCCTCGGGCTGGGAATTCAAGGGTTGAATGGCGAAGACGCGCTCGAGGGCGGCGGCGCAATCGCGGTGGATGCCGCGGACGGCGGCTCCGACCTGGGTGTCGGAGTAGTCGGAAATGGATTCCTGGAGGAAGTCGACGAGTCGGCCTTCGCGCTGGAGGAGGGAGAGGAGTTGGAGGGCGTCGCTGCGGACGGGGCGGGGTGGTTCGGGCTCGGGGAGGGCTTTGGTTTCACCGAGGGACCGAACGACGTGGGCGAAGTCCTTGTTGCCGAGGACTTGGAAAAACGTTTTGAAAGCTAGTCCGAAACTCATGATGTCTCCTATTGAAGGGGTGAACGATTTCACGGGCGGGCTTCCCGCCGGTGCGCGGACAAATTCCTGCGCGAATCGATTCAACGATGCCTCACCGGGTAGCATTCGGGAGGCGGATCGGCAAGTTTTTCTTTATTTGTTCTTGGTTTGGTCCGGGGATGTGGGTTACGGTGCGCGGCGATTCAGATCGACAGGGGTGCCCTTCGCCGATGGTGGTGGCGGGCTGAGATTCCGGAACGGAAGACCCTTGGAACCTGATGCGGTTCATACCGCCGAAGGAAGTCGA
>DAOLCW010000035.1:0-27972 GCA_035327665.1 Kiritimatiellia bacterium | reverse complement strand
TAGTGGGGGCGGGCTTGTTCGGGGGCGTTGAGGCTGGTTTCGTGGAGGACACCGGGGTTGTAGTGGGCGGGGGGGAAGCGGGGGTTTCGTTCGAGGGCGCGGAGGAGGAGGTCGAGGGCGGGTTCGGGGTTTCCGGCGGCGTGTTCGGCGCGGGCGAGGGCGGTGAGGATGCGGGGGTTGCGGGGGTCGCGTTCTTCGGCGGCGAGGAGGGCGTTGCGGGCGGGGCCGGGTTGGCCGCGTTCGAGGTGGAGGGCGGCGAGGACTTCGAGGGCGACGGGGTGGTCGGGGACCATGCGGGCGGCGTCGTTGAGGTAGCGGGCGGCTTCGCGGAGGTTGCCGCGTTCGGCGGCGAGGATGCCGAGGTTGAAGACGGGTTCGGCGAGGAGGGGGTTGATGCGGCGGCTGTTTTCGAAGGCGTCCTGGGCTTCGTTGAAGCGGCCTTGCTGGTGGAGGGCGAGGCCGAGGAGGTTGAAGGTGATGGCGTTGTCGGGGTGGGCGGGGCGGCGTTCGATGGAGCGTTCGAGGAGGGCTTCGGCGCGGACGGGGTTGCCGCGTTCGAGTTCGATGCGGCCACGGTCGGCTTCGCGCTGGCCGGGAGGCTGGGAGCAAGCGGCGAGGAAGAGGAATAGGATGAGGGTGACCCCCCGCAGGTTGGGGCTGGGGAAGCTTTTTTCGGGGGATGCTTGAATTGGGGGTGGATTTGTCACAGTATGGGTTGGCCTTTGCGCTTTGGACATGGCCGGGTTATGTGGCGACTAGCGTACGCGTGGCCGGGTCAGGGATCAAGCGCAAGCGCAATCATGGACTGGATGGTATTACAAGCTATTGCGCTGGTGGCGCTGCTCGGGGTGTCGGGATTGTTTTCGAGTTCGGAGACGATCTTTTTTTCGTTGAGCCCGATGCAGATCCGGAGGATTAGCGAGCGGCACCCCTCTTCGGGGAAGTTGCTGCATGAGTTGCTGGGGAATCCGAATCCGCTTCTGGGTACGATTCTGATCGGGAATACGGTGGTGAATGTGGCGGTGGCGGGGGTGGGGTATGGGCTGGCGGAGCAGTTGTTTGCGGGGTGGGGGGTGGTGGTGGCGATTCCGGCGGTTACGCTGTTGCTGGTAATTTTCGGGGAGATTGTGCCGAAGCGGGTGGGGTTGTTTTATGCGGAGTCGCTGGGAGGGGTGTATGCGTGGATTTTTCAGGGGGTGATGAAGCTGGCGGGGCCGGTGAGGTTTCTGCTGGACCGGATTACGTCGGGGTTTGAGCCGTTGCTTCGTCCGCACCGGAAGACGCTTTCGGAGGAGGAGTTTGAGACGGTTCTGGAGATCAGCGGGGAGGAGGGGGTGATCAATGCGGAGGAGCTGGCGATGTTGAAGGCGATCGTGCAGCTGGAGGATTTGACGGCGCGGCATGTGATGACGCCGCGGGTGGAGTTGATCGGGGTGGATTTGGAGGATGAGGAGGATGATCCGCTGGCGATCGCGCGGTCGGCGCGGCGGAAGTACATATTGCTTTACCGGGATTCGTTGGACCGGATTCACGGTTTTTTGGACGTGCGGAAGTATTTGTTGGATCCGGATCATGATGTGGCGTCGGCGACGCTTCCGCCGTTTTATGTTCCGGAGGGGGCGCCGTTGAACCGGTTGTTGACGCGGTTTCAGCGGGAGCGGCGGAGGATTGCGGTGGTGGTGGATGAGTATGGGGGGACGGCGGGGGTGATTACGCGGGGGGATATTTTGGAGGAGATTACGGGGGAGATTTATCAGGAGCTGAACAAGCCGCGTCCGTTGTTTCAGGTGGCGGGGCCGAACCGGTGGCTGGTGGATGCGAATTTCAGTCTGGAGGAGTTGAACCGGAAGTTGGATTTGGATTTGGAGGAGGAGGGGGTGGACCGGCTGGCGGGGTGGATCGCGTCGCAGGTGGGGCATATGCCACAGAAGGATGATGTGGTGGAGGCGCAGGGGGTTCGGGTGACGGTGTTGCAAACGTTGCGGTTGCGGGTGACGCTGGCGATGATTGAGAAGTTGGCGGAGGCGGGATTGAATGACGGAGACGGGGATGGGGAGACGTCGTCATGAGCGCGGGGGAGTTGATTGTGATTTCGGTGATGTTTCTGCTTTCGGGGTTCTTTTCGGGGATCGAGACGGGGATGATTTCGATCAACCGGTTGCGGCTGCGGCATTTGGTGCGGTACCGGGTGAAGGGGGCGGAGGTGTTGCAGGATTTTCTGCAGCGTCCGGATTATTTGTTGGGGACGACGCTGGTGGGGAACAATATTGCGAACACGACGTTTTCGGTGCTGCTGGTGGGGGTTTGGTCGGGGTACTCGGAAACGCACGGGGCATGGATGGGGGGGCTGGTGGCGACGGTGCTGCTGTTGGTTTTCTGCGAGTACTTGCCGAAGGCGTGGTTCCGGAGCGCCCCGGCTCAGCGGTGTTTGACGTTTGCCCCGGTGATGCATTGGTTCGGGCGGATTTTGTATCCGGTGAGTCATGTGGTGATGCGGATGGTGCAGGCGGCGACGCCGTTTTTGAGGACGTCGGGGGTGGAGAATCAGCCGTTGGTCACGCGGGATGAGTTCATGCACATCGTGCATGAGGGGCACAAGACGGGGACGTTGTCGCAGGATGAAGTGAGGATGATCAGCGGGGTGTTTGAGCTGAGGTCGCTGGCGTGCAAGGATATTATGACGCCGATGCAGAAGGCGGTGTATGTGCATCCGGATACGTCGCACGATGATATTTGCATGCTGGCGCGGGCCCGGCCGACGAATCAGTTTCCGGTGTATGACCGGGGGCAGCGGTTGTTTGTGGGGGTGGTGTATATTGTGGACGTGTTGTCGGATCCGGCGCCAGAGGGGAAGACGGCGAAGGATTATATGCGTCCGCCGCAATTGGTGGCGGCGGACACGCCGGTGGATCATGTGTTGCCGCGGATGCGGGTGACGCGTCAACCGATCGTTTTGGTGACGGACCGGGAGCACCGGGTGGTGGGGTTTGTGACGATCGGGGATGTGGTGGAGGAGATCGTGGGATAGGCGGGATTGACGGGAGGCGGGCGTTTTTCTTAAATTGTATGCGGGCTTGGATGGCCCATGCATGTGTTGGATCGGATGTGTGAATCGATTCTGATTGCTGGAGGGTCGAAGGTATGAGCAGGTACAGGTTCCGTAGTTTTTTGTGCGGGATGGTGGTATGGATGGCGGGAGGGGCGCCGGGCGTTCTCGGGGGAACAACGCTGAAGACGTATGAGTTTTTGCCGAGCGCAACGACGGGGGGAATTTACCCTTTGTACAACAGTGCGCATCAGGCGTACGTGGCACCGGGAGTTGCGCAGCGGGGCAAGCTATTATTGTTTTTGCCGGGAACGGGGGCCTCACCGAGTTTTTATACATGGTTTCCACAGGTTGCGGCGGCGAACGGGTTTCATGCGTTGAATCTGATGTATGTGAATTCGTTTGCGTTTGTGGGGATGGCGGTCACCAACAATTGCGACTCATGTTATGTGGAGACGCGTACGGAAATTTTGACCGGGGAGAATTTGTCGACCTTTGAGACGGTGGACCGGAACAATTCGATTGAGCACCGTTTGATTCATGCGTTGTTGTATTTGGAGCAGCAGTCACCGGGTGAAGGGTGGGGGAACTATCTTTCGGGCACGAATATTTTGTGGAGCAAGATGGTGGTGGCGGGGCACTCGCAAGGGGCGGGGCAGGCAGGGTTCATTGCGAAGCGGTATCGGGTGGACCGGGCGTTGATGTTTTCTTCGGGGGACTGGTACAATGGGGCGGACCGTCCGGCGACATGGATTTTCGAGGATGGGGAGACGCCTCGCGAGCGTTTCTTCAAGGCCGCGCACACCAACGATCCTATTTTCCTTCCTCCCCACCAGATTCCGGTGAGCGAAGCATTTGGTTTGGAGGCGTTTGGACCGGTGGTGTTTGTTGAGGAGGAAAATGATCCGCAGTTTCGTTTTTCACGGATGCTCCGGACGGCGGTGGTTCCCCGGGAATTCACCAGTCAGGTTGCCTATCACGGGGCGATGATCCGGGATTTGCATGTGCCGGTCACTCCGGGGGGCGAGCCGGTGTTCAAGGGGGTGTGGGAGTATATGTTGTTCGGGAGGATCTACGGGACGCCTTCGTATGACGGGGATTCGGTTCATGACATCGGGGTGTTTCATCCGCCGAGCGGCACATGGTTGATTGACGTGGATGATGACACGGTGTCGGAGATTCAGTTTGGTGGTCCGGGGATGATTCCGGTTGAGGGGGATTACAATGGGGATAGGACGCTGGATCCGGCGGTGTTTGAGCGAACTTCGGGGATGTGGTATAAGTTGAAGAGTGGAGATGGTTTTCGCGCGGTTCAGTTCGGGGGGCCGGGGATGATTCCGGTGCCGGGAGATTATGATGGAGATGGTCGAACGGATGTGGCGGTGTATGAGCCAGGCACGGGGACATGGTACATGTACCAGAGCCGGGACGGATTCAAGGTGGTACAGTTTGGGACGCCGCGGATGACCCCGGTGCCTGCGGACTATGATGGAGACGGGATTACGGATGTGGCGGTGTATGATCCATTTACCGCGCAATGGTATATTTTTGAGTCGAGCCGGGGATTTCGTACGGAGCGTTTTGGGCCCCGGTTTTCGTGGCCGGTACCGGGGGATTATGACGGGGATGGATATCATGACCTTGCGGTGTTCGAACCGAGGTCAAGCCGGTGGCACAAGCGCAAGAGCTATCTTGGGGAGCGGTCGGTGCAGTTTGGTTTTCCGGGGGTGGTGCCGGTGAACCGGGATTTTGACGGGGATGGTCGTGACGATATCGGGGTTTATGATCCGGGC
Source organism: Kiritimatiellia bacterium (assembly GCA_035327665.1). Classification (GTDB taxonomy): domain Bacteria; phylum Verrucomicrobiota; class Kiritimatiellia; order CAIVKH01; family CAIVKH01; genus DAOLCW01. The sequence goes on along the minus strand of DAOLCW010000035.1, from coordinate 23,133 downwards.
ACGGCGTCGTGGTACATCTTTCAGAGTCGTGATGGTTTCCGGCAGGAGTTTTTCGGTCCTCCGAATGGGATTCCCCTGGGAACCCCTTTGCGCGGAAGAATTCCGGTGAACGGGTTGCGCAGGTATTGAGGAGCGATCAGGGGGTTGCGCGAAGGATGAGGCCGCAGAGGTAGTCGCTTTCGGGGAAGGCGAGGGGGATGGGGTGGTCGGGGGGCTGGCCGAGGCGTTCGAGGAGGGTGGCGGGCCGTCCCGCGTCTTGGGCGGCCCATTGGACGGCGGTTTGGAAGGTGTCGGTCTTGACCCATCCGGAACAGGAGAAGGTGGCAAGAAAGCCGCCGGGCTCGAGGAGGGCAAGGGCGAGTCGGTTGATGTCTTTGTAGGCGCGGAGGCCTTTTTCGAGTTGGGCCTGGTGGTGGACGAATTTTGGGGGATCGAGAATGATCATGCCGAAGGTTTTGCGGGCGTCGCGGTAGCGCCGGAGCTGTTCGCCAACGTCGGCGCAGAGGAAGATGGGCTCGATGGGGGCAGGGTTGAGGCCGGCATGGACCCTGGCGTGGTCGAGAGCGGGTTCGGAGCGGTCGATTCCGGTGACGGAGGCGGCGCCGGCGCGAGCGCAGGCGAGGGAGAAGGCTCCGGTGTAGGAAAAGGCGTCGAGGACGTGGCGTCCGGCGGCATAGGCGGCGACGCGGCGGCGGTTGACGCGTTGGTCGAGGTAGAATCCGGTTTTCTGGGCGTTGTGGAGGGAGACGTGGAAACGGAGGTCGTTTTCGCGAATGAGGATGGGGTCGGGGCGGGGATGGGATGAGGATGGAGGGGGAGGGTCGATGCCTTCGCGTTGGAAGGAGGGGGCGTCGTAGAGGACGGTGGTGGCGAGGCCGCGGGTGTGAAGGAGGTCAAGCCACGTGGGGACGTAGGGCAGGAGGAGAGAGGTGTGGAGTTGGAGGACGGCGTGATCGGCGTATTGGTCGACGATAAGGCCGGAGAGGTGGTCGGATTCGGAGTAGCAGAGGCGGAAGGAGTCGGTGTGAGGTTCGTGGGGGATGATGACGGATTCGCGGAAGGCGATCGCGGTGTGGAGAGCGTGGGTGAAGAAGGGTGCGTCGAGCGGTTGGTCGGGGTGGTGGGTGTAGATGCGGATGGCAAGGTTGGATCCGGTTCCGGCGAGGCCTCGGCCGATCCACTCTTGCTGACTGGAGAGGATGTCGACGGTGTCGCCGGGCTTTGGGGTGCGGGACCAACTCGCGACGGCGCCGGTAAAGACCCAGGGATGGCCCTGCCGGAGGAGCCGTTCGCGGCCGGGTTTGAGGGTGGCATGAACGGAAGTCATGGGGGGGACGTGTTCAGAGGTTCAGGGGTTCGGGTAAGATAGGGATGAGGGATGAAATTTGAAAGCTGAGTGGAGGATGTGGGGAGGGAGAGGGTCAGGGTCTGGAGGTCAGCGGCCTTCTTCCGGCGGCTGCCGGACTACGGCGTACGATGGAAGACAGAAGTCAGAGGTCGGAAGTCGGAGTTCAGAAGACCGAGGATATGATTCAGGTGCCGGGTTGGCGGCCATTTTCGACCCAGCTCACAGCACTACGGGCGAGTTCGGAGGCGCTCTTGATGGAGAGCTTTTCTTTGATGTGGGCCCGGTAGGTTTCGATGGTTTTGATGCTGAGGTTGAGCATTTCGGCGATTTGACGGGTGCCCTTGCCTTCGCCGATGAGGCGGAAGACTTCGAGTTCGCGGTCGCTGAGGCGGTCGATGGGGGTGGCCCGGATGTCGGCGTTGGGCTGGGTAAGGTCACGGAGAACTTTTTGCCGGACATTGTCGCTGACGAAGATTTTGCCGGAGAGGATTTGCCGCATGGCCCGGATGACGTTTTCGGCGATTTCCTGCTTCATGATGTAGCCGTTGGCCCCGGCGCGAAGGGCGCGTTCGGCGTAGAGGTTTTCATCGTGCATGGAAACGACGAGGATGGGGAGGGCTCCGAATTCGGCGCGGATGGCCTTGGTGATGTCGATGCCGTCGCTGCTTTGGAGGGAGATGTCGAGGAGGATGAGGTCGGGGGGGGATTTGCGGAGGAGGGTCAGGAGTTCGGCGCGGGAGCTGGCTTCACCGCTGACTTCGAAGTCGGATTCTTGTTCGAGGAGGACCCGGATGCCCTTCCGGACAATGGGATGGTCGTCCACGATGACAATTTGTTTTTTAGCAGGTGCTTCCGCCATGATCTTTCCATTCCTTTATTTGGAATAGGTTCATACACGGAACCAGTCGTGAAGACAACACCGAACCTCGGTACCGCCCCGTCTGCGCTTGCGTATGGTGAGGGATCCGTTGATGAGTCCGGCGCGGTAGCGCATGATATCGAGGCCCATGCCGGGGGAGGAGGCGCGGGCGGAGGGGGAGATGCCGACGCCATCGTCTTGAACGGTAAGCACGAGGTCGGGTCCGAGGGCCTCGAGGGAGAGGTCGATGCGGGAAGCTTGCCCGTGTTTGACGGAATTCATGACGCTTTCCTGGGCGATGCGGTAGAGGTTTAGTTCCGCGGTGCGGTTCATGGCGGGCAGTTTGATTCGGGAGAGGAACGCGCAGGGGAGGTTGTAGAGTTTCCCGGTATTTTCCGCGAGTTCGTGGAGAGCGGCCTGGAGGCCGTGCCGTTCGAGTTCGGTGGGATATGCGCCGTGGGCGAGGCGTTTGGCTTCGGCGCTGGCTTCGGCGGCAAGCTGGGAAAGTTCGGCGGCTTCCACGGCGAGAAAACTACCGGCGGCGAGGAGTTTCTTTTCGAGGGATTTTGCGAGCAGGGAGAGGCCGGTGATCTGCTGGCCAAGGACGTCATGGAGTTCTTGTCCGAGCAGTCGGCGTTCGTTTTCGCTGGCGAGGACGAGGGCTTGTTCGAGGTATTTGCGATCGGAAATGTCCCGGATCATGCCGACGAAGTAGTGGCCTTTCCGGGCTTTGATTTCGCTAACCGAAAGCTCCATGGGGAATTGCTCGCCGTCCTTCCGGAGTCCGGTGACTTCACGTCCGATGCCGATGATGCGGGCCTTGCCGGTTCGCAGGTATTTTTGAATGTAGCCGGTGTGCTGCTCCTGATGGGGGGAGGTCATGAGGAGGCTTACATTTTTGCCAATGACTTCTTCGGGGGGATAGCCAAACATCCTGGCGGCAGTGTGATTAAAGGAGATGACTTTTCCTTGATCGTCGATGAGGACGATGCCCTCGACGGCGGTTTCCAGAACGGCGGCGAGGAAGGATTGGGAGTCGGGAGCGCCAAGGAGACTGGTCGTTTCGGGACTCGGTAGATTCATGAGGGTAGAGGGTAGCCATCCGGCAAGGAGGCGTCGAGGGTCAAAAAAGGACCACGATGTTGGTAGTTGTGGACCGCTTTAACAGGATGAGGGGAAGTTGAGGGGGGTAGCGGGCATTCCTAACCTGTTGTAAATGTGGTAGAAGCGCTTTAACATGGGTTTAAATGGAGAAGTCTGAAAAAAAGTGTAAAAAAAGCTTAACATCCGTTAGCGGATGCCCTAGTCTGTTTAAAGCGTTTTAGTAAATGCCTTCAAAAGAGGCGGCATAAAGCAGAAAGACATGAAGGGTGCGACAATGAGAGCGAAACAGACAATGATCCGGGCGGGATGGGCCAGCATGATGAGCTGGTTGTTGATGGCGGTAGCAGGATGGGCCCAGCCGTATTTGGCGGTGAACGGGGCACCTCATGATTACCTCACCCTGAACTACTACATCGACGAAGACGCGGGGACGTCAGAAAGTTTGCTGGTGGAGTTCTGGCCAAACGAAGGGAATGTGGCGGAAGTCCAGATTTGGTCGAACCTTGGCCGCCGTGACTATGCGACCTTGGCCGATCAGGATCCGGTTTCGGTTCCCGGACCCTTGCCGGCCGGCAACGCTTATTTTGTCGGGTTTCCGTTGACGGATGCCGGGGGGGGCAAGTGGCAGGCGACGTTCCCGATCAACAAGACCGGGGCCTACCGTTTGACCGCGCGTTACCGGCTCACCGGCCAGAACACCTGGAAGTGGGTGGGTGGCCGCGACACGGCGGTGATGGTTTCGCCCACGAAGTCCCGCGATGTGATCCTTTACGAAATGCAAGTGAACGTGATCAATGCGACCGGGGATACCGAAGGCACCCGGAGCACGTTTGAGGATTTGATGAATCCGGCGAAGAACGCCAACCTCGACTACTTCGAGAACCTCGGGGTGAACACCTTGTGGATCCAGCCGATCCATCCGATTGGCGATCACTACTGTATCGACAAAACGCTTGGCCCCGGCAGTCCGTATTCGATTCAGAACATGTGGGAAGTCGCCCCTCACATGAGCCAGGGGAATACTCGTCAAGCATCGATGACCGCATTCACCAACTTCGCCGCAGCGGCGGGAGCGCGGGGGATCGACTTCTTCTTTGACATCATTTTTAACCATACCTCGTGGGACGCGGAAATCGGTCAGAATCCGGACAATCCGAGCCAGCCGGCGGTGAATCCGGCTGCGTTGATCAAGGACATCCTTCCCCAGTGGTATTCTCGTTTCACGGGCTCGAGTCTCCCTTGCGGCGAATACGATTACAACCAGAGCGATTTCCAATTCTGGCTTCCGGCCCAGAATGCGAGCCAAATCGGCCCGGCCCCGGCGGAGCGGGCAGACTTTGGCAAATGGCCGGATGTGGCGGACCTGTTCTGGGGAACCTATCCCGCGCTGTTCAATCCCCAGTCCGAGGACGATACGGTTTGGGATGTGTCCCAGGCCGGGGCGGATGTGAAGCGGATGACCGAGTACTTCGCGTATTTCGGCACGTACTGGATTGAGAAATCGGGGGGGACGCTCGGCGGGTTTCGTTGCGATTACGCGCAGGGTCTTCCGCCCCAGGCATGGGAATATTTCGTGAACAAGATTCGCCAGACCAAGTGGGACTTCATCTTTATGGCGGAGTCGTTGGACGGCGGGCCGGTGTCCCAGCGGGCGGGCCGGCACATGGACATCATTAACCAAAACTGGGTCTGGCAAGTGCTGGGCGCGGGTGGCAATACCACCGGGATGCGGGGCATCATCGACCAGAACAAGACCGACTATGGTTTTGCGGGGATCATGCGCGGTCTGATCAACCACGACCAGAATGCGCCCGAAGACAAGTGGTGGACCTATTCCCGCTATGCGGTGGGCGCGGTGGTGGACGGGGCTCCCCAGATGTATCAGGGCCAGGAGCTCGGTTATGTGAACAACTGGGGCTTCTCCCGGTTCCGCAATCAGTTCGACCGTTGGATTCCCGACATCTTCAAATGGCACAACATGATGCCGCTGTGGAATAATCAGGACCTTCCGCTGAAGGATGCCTACTCGCGGCTGCACCGGGCCCGTATGCGCAATCCGGCGACCCGCACCCACGATCAGTATTATCTCGACCGCACGGGCGGCCAGGGTCCCCACCAGCAGATCTTTTCGGTGTTGAAGTACGACCGTGCGGGCTGGGATCCGGCGGACCAGAACGTGGTGTTGAACTTCGTGAACCTCACGCCGTGGAATCAGCAAGGTGGCTGGTTCGATCTTAGCGGTCCCAACGGGGTCGCGATGAACCTTGACCCTAGTCGCCTCTACAACATTCGCAACCTGATGTCGGATAATCCCGGCCAGTTGTGGGAAAATGGCCGGACCGGTCAGGACCTCATCAACAACGGAATCGAAATCAACTTCCCGGCCGACGGAATCGCCTATCCGGATTGGGCGTTTGCCCAAGTGATCGTTTTGGAAGCCCATGGCGATCCTCAACCGCCGACGGGGATTGTGTGGATCGGGTCGACCGGCCACACTCCGCCCAACGGCCAGATTGAGCCGACCTCGGAGATTGTTGTTTCGATCCAGTCGTATCCCGAAGGAGCGGCGGTGGAAGGGGAAGTGGTGTTCAGCGCAGACGGGGTGAACTGGTCGGCGGTGGATCTGGTATTTGCCGGATCGGGCGCGGGCGAGTTCGGCCAGAACGATGCATGGACGGCGAACCTCGGTACTTTCCCTGCGTGCTCGGTGGTGAGTTACGCGGTGGTGCTCCGCGACGCGGATCTCAATGAAACCTGGGATAACAACAACGGTCCCAACTTCTCGGCTTCGGTCAATTGCGTGAGCCTTGCGATCACCAATCCTCCCGCGAACATCACGGTAGGTAATGCGGTAACCACCTACACCCTTCAGGGAACTGCGGGCACGGTGGACGGTTCCTTGAACTGGACCAACGCACTCACCGGCGCTTCGGGCAGTTTTGCCCCGGCGGCTTCGTGGAGTCTGGCCGACCTCGGCCTTGGGGTGGGCGCGAATGTGTTCACTATTTATGGGTACGTGGCGGGCAGCGGCGACCTCACGGTGCTGGCTTCCGATAACGTCGGCAATTACGGCGGCACGTGGGCGGATGGATCCAACCAGGGAACCGGATTCAGCCCATGGGCCTTGGAATCCGGTGGCGATGCCGGACATTTCCCGGGTGCCAGTGGCTGGGGCTTCTGGTCACATGAAGGCGGCAACTACTCTGCGGCGGTGCGGCCGTTCCCGTCCGCGTTGGCGGTGGGTCAGACCTTTCGGGTTCGCATGCAGAACGGCTGGATCTGGGAGCAAGGCGGTTCGGTGGGGATCGCGTTGCGCGATACCGCTGGCGATGAAAAGTGGGTTCTCTACTTCAACGGTGGCGCGACCCAATATTCCGGAACCAATCCGACGGATATTCCGTGGACGGATCAAGGTCTCGACATCGCATTCACGTTAACCGCGGCGACTAGCTACAGCGTATCGATTACTCCGGTGGGCGGCACAGAGCGCATCTATACGGGGACGTTCACGGGAACGATCAACAACTTCCGGGCCTGGTCGGCCAACAACGGCACGAGCGATGAGTTCAATTCCAACCGGGATTACTTCGTGAACAACCTCCAGATCACCGAGGCGGGAAGCGGCGAGCCTCAGTTGGTGAGCGCCTCGGTTACGATTACCCGGGAAAGCGCGGGCGAGCTGGACAGCAACGGGGATGGCGTGCCGGATTCCTGGTACATTCAGAACGGCTTGAATCCCCTGACTCCGAATCTGGCCAGCCAGGTTGGGCTCAACGGGTATACCCACGGCCAGTCGTTCCTGATGGATCTCGATCCGAACGATGTCAACACCCCGGCCATGCTTATGCACATGAGCGGTCTGGGCGGATTCTCGTTCAGCGCTCCGGGAGGCAGCCGCCGGTATATCGTGCAGCACACGGCATCCCTCGACGACGACTTCGCGGACCTCTGCGACATGGTGATGGCTGTGGAGGATCACATCGAACTCAACGGCGAAGCATCCGGCTTCTATCGTGTCCGCTTCTTCGATCTTGGATCGGGTGGCGTCTGTGATGGCGACGGAGACGGCGACGGCGACGGAGATGGTGACGGCGATGGAGACGGCGACGGTGATGGCGATGGAGATGGAGACGGCGATGGAGATGGAGATGGCGATGGAGACGGAGACGGTCCGGCCATGACCCACATCGGCGGAACCCATCACTGGGTCAGCGACGAAAACGATGTGTGGATCAACACTGCGGGGTATCCTGAAGGGGCATCGGTGGAAGCGTACATCGTGTATTGCATCAATCCTCCCTGCGAAGGTTCCTGGCCGTTGGTTCCCATGAATCGCAATCTCGACTGGGAAAACGGGGATTGGTGGAACATCAACCTCGGCATTCAGCCTGATGGCACGGTGATCCGGTTTGCGGTGATGATGATCGACGGTGAAGGCACTGAGCATTGGGACAACAACAACGGCCAGGATTACACCGTGGTCATCGGTGGGGGCGGAAACGACAATCCTCCCGCCGGGGGATTTCTCCCGCCGTCCACCAACCCGACCTTCGGCCAGTTTGGCACCAAGACCATCGACGGCTTGAACAATGGCGAATGGACGACCAACAACCTGATCGCCCTCGACCTCGCCAATGACGATCCCCGCTCGCTGGGCGACAACTGGACCATGCACGAGACGCCGGCCGACCTGACCCACCTGTGGGCGGCGTGGGACAACGACAACCTCTACCTGGCCTTCCAGTTTGTGGATGTCACCGATGTCATTGACCCGGCCAACTACGGGTCGGGCGATTCGCTGGGCAACAACCAGGGGATCCTGCACTTCATTTCCATCGACACCGGTCCGGGCGGAGCGGCCAGCAACATGTGGGCGAAGAACGATGTGTTCACCGGTTCGACCTTGCCCAATTACCAGATTGCGATGCGGGCGGACCTGTGGTCGGGCGCGTCCTTCATCTCCAAGGCGGTGGATGGTGTGTTCCCGGTCGACGATGGTGGCATCAACTACAAGAGTTTTGCCCAAGCCGGCATTCAGGTGGCCCGGACCATTGGTCATCTGGCCTCTCCGACGCTGTGGGGTGTGATGGATGTGGATCAATTCCTGGCGAATCAAAGCAATCCTCCGCTGGTCGACTTCAGCGGCCACGACAAGAGCCGGGATACGTTCTATGAAATCTCCATTCCGCTTTCCGCGATCGGCCTGACCCGGGCCACGTTGGAAGCGAACGGGATCGGGGTCTTCATCAACACCGGTTCGCAATCCTCGCTGGACACGATTCCGCATGACAACGCGACGATCAATACGCCGGGCGTTGAAGTGTGGAACTCCTCGCTGGAGTGGTCGGATACCGACCTCTTCACCTCGCCGTTTGCCCGCATCGCAAAATAACCTCCTGGCCCAAGAGCCTCCCTTGACCGGGCCGGATTGGAGTGATCCATCCGGCCCGGTCTTTTTTCCGGGGGTGTGAAGGCGAGTCAGGGTATCCGGTTAAGGGTGGGCATCAAACCCGAAAACCGGAGTTGGAAACGCAGAAGGCTCAAAAGAACACAGAAAAAAAGACAAGAGGGCAACGATGTTAAAGAAACGAAACGTTCCGTGCCCCTTCCCTCTCCATTCTTGAGCAAAATGCCATTCGGGCCATGGATGCCCTTCATGTGGCGGCGGCCCAAGCTTGGGGAGCAGATATGTTTGTCTCATCCGATAAGAACCAGGTTAAAGCAGCTCAAAAACAAGGACTCAAAGCCAAATGGGTATAATGGCGCGAACCTGCGCCGCGGGTAGCATGTCCGAAGCGGGTGGCTCTTCGTCATGGTCGTTGAAACATGAAGATGATGGTTACTCGGGAAAGCGGCTACGCGGCTGCGGGGCAACAAGCGTTGCGGGGGGTCATTTCCCTTCGCGGTCGCGGTGCAGGAGGGTCAGCGAGGCTTCGGCGACGCAGTTGCCGTTGACGAGGAGTTCGATGCGATGACGACCGGGATGGAGGGAGCGGATGGTCGCGGGTTGGAAGCGGTGGCGCTTTTGGATTTCCGCGTGTTCACCCCCCGCAAGTTCGAGGGTGGTCCATTTGAAGACTTTGGCCGAGGTGCGACCGGTCGGGCGGACAAAGTGGATGCGGTAGTCGACGACGTAGCGATGCGGCTTCGGGCCTTGATTGAGGAGGGTTGCTGTGAGGGTGGCGATACCGCCGATCAGGAGTTTTTGCGGAGCGATGGCGAGGGAGGTGTCCACGGTGGCTTGAGGGGAATAGCCAAGCAGCAAGAGTGCATCGGGGTTTCCGGCTTTAATCAGGGTTCTTAACCCGTGACGGATGATCCACATTCGTTCGGGAGATGCGTTGATGATCCATTCACGGCAGCGTTCGACCACGGCGGCGGGATGATCCTTGGCGATGTCGTTGAGGTGGTTGGCCACGGATTTGCGGACGTACGGGGAGGGGTCATCCTTGAGGGCTTCAAGGATAGGCCAGCACGGCGCGGGATCCGCGACGAGGGCGTGTAGCCGCTTGCCCCAGGGAAGGCGGGGGCGGGCTCCCTCTGAACACCACCGGCGAACGTGGTGATTTTTGTGTCTGGTCATGCGAAGCAGGTAGGGGAAGGTTTTTTCAGGATAGGTTTCAAGGAAGGGGCGGACGGCGAATTCGGAGCTGAACCGCATGGTCAGTTCGGTCATGGCTTGCATGGATTCCTCGAAGCAGGGCAGGCCATGATCAGCGATCCACTGCCCGAGCGGCCATTGGAGCCAGCCGGTGGTGACTTGGTCGTCGGGCAGCACGGGGGGGAGGCTGCGGGTGAGGATGTCGAGGGCGGTGGCGGGGTCGGGGGGGAGCGCGTGGTTCAGGGCTTCGGAGAGTTGCTTGACCCGGGCATGGAATTCGAGGGTTTGGAGATCGCGGGTGGCCCGTTGGATAAAGGCGCGGGAGGGGAAGTCCGGCCAGGCCCGGGCCATCTGTTCGGCGAGCTGCTTTGCGGCCTGTCGGTCAAACCAGTCCTTGAACAATTTCCGTTCGGGGTCCATGGGAGCAGATTATCCGAATCTGCATGTATTGACCAGCGGGTGAAGGGATCTGCTCTGACCGATTGCAACGCGGGCGCGGTTAGGTTAGGTTTTGGTGAGACACGTTGTAAAGGAAGGCCATGGATCCAGTCATAGCGGAATGGGTAAATATCATCGGGCGGTGGATACACGTCATCGCGGGGATCATGTGGGTGGGGAACTCCATGTTGTTTAACTGGCTGGACCGGACGTTGATTCCGCCCGGCGATCCGAATTCCCGGACGATCGGTAAGACGTGGTTGCTGCATGGGGGAGGCTTTTACTTTGTCGAGAAGTACACCTCGGATGAGGTTCCCAAAGTACTGCACTGGTTCAAATGGCAGGCTTACACGACCTGGGTGACCGGATTCATCCTGTTGGTTGCGGTATATTATGCGGATGGGGGAAACTTCCTGCTTCCGCCGGAGTCGGCATGGACGCCGGGGGAGGCGTTACTGCTCGGACTTGCCATGGTGTTCGGGGGGTTCCTGCTCTATGACCTCGCCTGGCGGCTTCCGTTTGCGAAGAAGCACAGTTTCTTTTTCGGGGTGCTCTCGCTGGGGGTGTTGTTTGCAATCACCTATGGCATTCATCAGGTGTTTACCGGACGCTCGGCTTACCTGCATGTGGGAGCGATGCTGGGAACGTTCATGGCGGGCAATGTGTTTTTACACATCACCCCGTCACAGAAGGCGCTGATTAAACGGATCCATGAAGGGGGCGGTTACAGTGTGGAGTTGTCGCAACGGGCAAAGACCCGTTCCATTCACAACAACTATTTCACCTTCCCGATGATCTTCACGATGATTAGCAATCATTTTGCGGGACTGTTCGGGCACGAATTGAACTGGCTGATTCTGATTGTCATCATGATCGCGGGGGCGATGGTGCGGCATTTTATGAACATCCGGTGGACGTTCCATCATTGGCAGGAAGGAATCGGGGCAACGCTCGGGATTGCCGGAGTGGCGTTGATGGCGATATTGCATCCCGGGGTGGATGCGCGTGGACCGGTTGGGGGGGAAGACTGGGGCGAACCGGTTTCCTTTGCGGAGGCGCGGGTGGTGATCAACAATCATTGTTTGTCCTGTCATTCGCAATGGCCGACGGACCGGGTGTTGTCGCTGGCCACTGGAGGTGTGCACTTTGATTTTCCCTCTCAAATCAAGCAGTACGCGGACCGTATTCTTGTGCGGGCGGTGGAAACACGAACGATGCCGATGGCGGTAGGCAAGGAGATGCCGGAGGAGGAACGAGAATTGATCGGCCGATGGATCCGGCAAGGAGCGAAGCTCGACTAGGGTCGGTCCAGTTGGGAGGAGGAGTGACGAAGTCTTGACCTGTTGCTTGCCTGAGCCCTACATTCGCCGGCAATCACGTTTATGAAGGAGCTACCAGATGGTGACCGACAGCAATACCCAACTTTCCCCGACCGCGAATGAATCCAAGAGCGCCAGCAGCAAGTGGCTGATGGTGCTTGAACTGGAATATGGATTGATCCAAGGCCGCGAGCTTTTGTATGCGGCGGCGGCGGAGGCCTTGAAAGAGCGGGGTGTGACGTTGTCGCCTTCGGATTTTTCCCGCACGGGATTGCGTTGTCATCCTTCGCACATCGCGGAGCGTCTGGCCTCGGGATTACATCTCAAGGACACGGATCTCGACGCGCTGAATGCCGCGATTGTTGAGAAGTTTCACAACAACCTTCTTCATGGCAAGGTCCAGACCAGTTCGCTGGTGGCCAGTTTGTTGGAAGAAGGCAAGCGCATGAATGCCCAAGTGGCGGTGATTTCCTCGCTTCCCGAGGATGTGGCGGAAGCGCTTCTTGCCCGGATTCCCGGGGGAAGCGGTCCGGTGAAGCTGTTCGATTCGCCGGAGGCGGATCGAACCTTCCCGCGGGTGGAGTCGTGGATGAAGGCGGCACGGGGTGTGAATCGTCCTCCGGCCACCTGTTTTGCGGTGGCCTCGAGTCAGGAAGCTTCTAAATCTGCTCTGGCTGCGGGGATGAAGAGCATTGCCGTCCCGGATCGTTTTACCGCGTTTCAGGATTTCAGCGGGGCGGACCTGGTCATCGACTCCGATGAGGACGGCTCGCCGGGCGAACGCCTTCGCGATCTCGTGTAGACCTTGGCAATGGAAGGTTCTTCACCGCTCGTTCCACCCTCACGCGATCTCCCTCCGATTGTCCAGTTGATCGACGTGATGAGGATGCTTCGGTCTGAGCGGGGATGCCCGTGGGACCGTGAGCAGACGCTGGCTACGTTGCGAGAGCACCTGATCGAGGAAACCTACGAAGTCGCGGACGCGATGGCCGGGTCCGACCGCAGTGCGCTTCGCGAGGAATTGGGCGACCTTCTTCTGCAAATTGTATTTCAGTCCCAGCTTTGTTCGGAGGAACAGGCCTTCACGTTTGATGACGTGGCCCAAGGGATCGTGGACAAGTTGGTCCGCCGTCACCCGCATGTGTTCGGGGATGTGAAAGCGGACAATCCCGCCGAAGTCTTGAAGAATTGGGAGGCGATCAAGAAGCGGGAGAAGGGGGAAACGCCGCGTTCTGCTGTGGAAGGGATTCCCCGCAGTTTGCCTGCCTTGCATCGGGCTCATTTGCTCCAGAAACGAGCAGCCAGGGTTGGCTTCGACTGGGAGCATGTGCGCGGGGCGATCGATAAGGTCGAGGAAGAACTGGAAGAGATCAAGAAGGCGATGGAGGAGGGGAACGAGAACGCGATTCGCGAGGAGATCGGGGATTTGTTGTTTGCGGGCGTGAATGTGAGCCGGTTTTTCGGGCACAATGCGGAAGATGTGCTTGAGGCAACCATCGAAAAGTTCAGCCGCCGCTTCCAGCGGTTGGAGGATATTGTACACGAGCGCGGTCAGTCGCTGACCGACTGCACGTTGGAAGAACTTGAAGTGGTGTGGACTCAGGTCAAGGGTGAGGAAAAGGGTAGCGCGCCGGAAAACACGTAGACGGCAGGGCCGAAGAGGGTCACTTCGGCGGCTCCGTTTTCAGTCAGGGTGAAGCCGACTTCAAGGACATCGCCACTGGCACAGGTCAGGCGGACCGGACTGGCTTCGACCCAGCCTTTGCGGGCGGCAATCAATGCGGAAGCGACCATGCCGGTACCGCAGGCAAGGGTTTCATCTTCAACGCCACGTTCATAGGTCCGGATGGCAAGGTCACGGGGCCCGGTGACCTCGATGACGTTCACATTGGTGCCGCGGGGTTGAAACGCTTCATGGTAGCGCAGCCCACGACCGAGAGGAACGAGATCCACGGAGGCAATGGTGTCCCGGCGCAGTACGACATGCTCGACCCCGGTGTTGACAAAGTCGTAGGCGAGGGTTTCGCCTTGCCAGACAAGGTCGCGGTCAAGGCGCCAGTCGTGCGGTTCGGTCATGGCAAGGCGAACGCGTTCGCCCACGATTTCGGCGCGGATGAGACCGGCCATGGTCTCGAAGGACATGTTTCCCGGCGCGGCTCCATGGTCGTGGGCAAACCGGGCGATGCAGCGGGCGCCATTTCCACACATATCGACCTCGCCGCCGTCCGCATTAAAATAACGCATGCGGAAATCGGCGGTGTCTGAAGGTTGTACCAGGAGCAATCCGTCGGCTCCAACCCCGGTTCGCCGGGAGCAAAGCGAGGCGATCCACGCTTTGTTCTCGGCGGGAAAGGTGAGGCTTCGATCGTCGGCAACGACGAAATCATTGCCAGCTCCATGCATCTTCGAAAAGGTCAGGTTGGGGGTCATGGTTTATGGGGGCGTGGGTTTGGGGGAGTGGGGCTGAAAACAGGACAACCCTACATGAGGGATTCTTCAATAATGATTTTCGGATACATCTGGGAGATGAATTCCCGGATCTCCTGCCGGTAGGCGTCATTACTGAGGTCGCGGTGACCGGAGATGGCGATGTAGGACCAGCGGTGAGCCTTGTTGTTGAAGATGCGGTCAGCGGCCATCCAGAATTGGCGGGCATAGTGGCTGGGGGTTTCGCGGTCATGACCGACGAACCAATAGGCGTAGTAGCTTCCGCGCTGGAAGGGCTGGCCGGCCGAGGTTGTACCGCGGTGGAGCATGTCGAGGATCTTGACACCGAGATCGGAGCGGTTTGCCATGGGGACGGTGGAGTTGTGGGTGCGGACGATCTCACTGCCCTGGCCGACCAGACAACGTTCAGGGCGGTGGATGCTCGCGCGTTCACGGCCGGTCATGACGATGGTGGCGAAGATCTGGCGACCGTCGGCATGGGTGTAGCGCTTTTTGCGAACAATGGTGTCGGCGGGAAGCATTTGTTTTTCAATCAGGCTCATGGTGCCGAGCTTGCCGTTGCAGTCCGGGCAGGTCTCGCGCTGTTCAAGTTCGCTTACCGAAAAAACCTTTTGGTGCTGGGGGTTAAGACAGAACAAAATGTCGTCACCGGTCCACTGGCCGACCTGGTCGGGCATGTCGGGGGTGATGCCGCTCTGGTCCTCCATGGTGACATCCACGGAGAACGCGAGGGCGAGCGAGGTCGCGACCATGAGGCAGAGCAGGGTCAGGTAGGGCTTAAGAGTGCGTATTTCCATCGGTTTTTGAACTCCCGGTAATCGATGTTAATCAGGGTGCCAAGGGCCATCATGGAGCTAATGGCGACGGCGAATACGATGAAGCCGGACCAGTCATGGTAGAGGCCGAGGGCAAGCTCCATTCCGAAGGCCTCGGCGACGATGGCGATGGTGGTGACGCGGATGATGTTGGCGAAGACCGCAAGGGGAATCGCACAGAGAAAGAGCAGCCACTTTTTGAACAAGGTGCCCTGAGTGAAATAGGCGTAGATGGCGGTGATGGAGGTGAGGGCCATGAGGGACTGAATGCCGCTACACGGATCGGCGACATCCAGTTGCATGGCTCCCTCGGTGAGGAAGTGAAGGCCGGAACCGACGCGCTCCACCGGAATACCGATGCCGTTGAGGAGTCCGCCCGCCGTCATGGTGGCGAAGATGCGCAGGGGGAAGGTGATGGTATCGAGAAAGTTCATGGGGATGCAGAAGATAAGGAAGGCGGCGGGGAAGATGAGGATTTTCGCGACTTTCCATCCGTAGAGGTAGAAGGGAATGCCCCAGAGCAGGACGATGAGCGCGAAGAGGGAGAACCGGGTTTGTTGGGCCTTGGCGCCCATCCAGTGCATAAGCAGGCCGAGAATGACGACCATCAAGCCGATCCTGCTGATGGACTTGGGAGCGGCGGCGATTTCGCGGCGCTTCCAATAGACCACGGCGAGGGAGGCAATGGGGATCAGCCAGCCGTGGGAATAATCGCCACCGTGGCTGATGTCATCGGTCCAGCGCTCAACCATCCAGAGGAGTGCGGATCGGCCAAAGGCGCGGACATCGGTGGTGTTCCCCTGGAAGTGGAACAAGAAGAAAATCATGGCCAGGATGACGGCGACGAGGCCGCATTGGATGAGGTCGGAGCGGTTGAGCGTAGCGAGGCGGAGTTTGGCATTCCAAACGTCAGCGCCGCCCGTGTCGTTTTGACTGGGAGATGGATGTTCGCTCATGAATCGGATCTCGGGATTGAATGGACTTTGACAGGCTTGGGCCGGGCTTTGCTCAATTCCGGCAGCTCCTTAAAACCCCGGAATTTGCCCCCTTACCTAACCGAATGCGTTGAGAACTGTCAAATCCATCCCGAATCCGAAGCATTTGACTTCGCTTGTGCTTGCTGCTGGAAAAGCGGAGGGCTTCGGTATAGTCTTTGCCCGTGCGCATCGTAATTACAGGTTCCCATGGTTTGATTGGAACGGAAGCGGTCCGTCACCTGACCGAATCCGGTCATTATGTGGTCCGGCTGGTTCGTTCCAATCCGAACCGTGATCGGGGAGATCTGGTCTGGGATCCGGTTTCGGGAAGCGTGGAACGGTCCGGCCTGAAAAGCGTGGATGCGGTGGTTCATCTGGCCGGAGAGCCCCTTCTCGGACTCTGGACGAAGCGCAAACTTGAGCGGATCTACCGGAGCCGGGTTACCGCCACGGAATTTCTCGCTCAAGCAATCGCGGGGACCACCCCCCGGCCTAAAGTCGTTGTCTCCGCTTCGGCGGTGGGGATCTATGGCGACCAGGCAGACCGGTGGGTCAATGAGGCTTCGCCCCATGGTCATGGTCATCTGGCCACCCTTGCCCAAGAGTGGGAACAGGCGACCAACCTGCTCGCGACAGCGGGCATACGGGTGGTTCATCTCCGTTTCGGGCTGGTATTGTCGCCCCGAGGGGGGATTTTAAAGCAAATGCTTTTCCCGTTTCGGTTGGGGCTGGGGGGAACGTTGGGCTGGGGGCGGCATTACATGAGCTGGATTACCGTTGCCGACGCCGTCAAAGCCATTCGATTTGCGGTCGACACCCCAAGCTTGTCTGGTCCGGTGAATTTGGTGTCGCCCAATCCGGTGACCAATCGTGAATTCACGAAGACGCTGGCGCGGGTACTCCACCGCCCGGCGGCGTTCCCGGTGCCGACCCCGTTGCTCCACCTTGCCCCTGGGAATATGGCTCGCGAGCTGATCCTTGCCAGCCATCGGGTCGAACCGTCCCGACTGGTCAAGGCCGGGTTCAAATTCGATCATCCCGACCTGGAAAAAGCCCTGTACGGGATTTTGTAATTCCTTCGACAGGCTCAGGGCGGGATCTTTTCCGCGATGGAGGATTTTCCATCGCTTTGCGGGGTTTGTAACGGGTTGGCCAGACCACCTTTCAGGAGTTGGATGACGTGGGGGTTCGGGTAGAGCGCATGAACCCGAAGACTTTTCCGCGATCAAGGGGAATTCCCGTTTGACACACGGAAACCAGACCGCCTATTCTAGCCATGTCATTGCAATCCTTTTTTTCAGGAGATCGTCATGGGCAAGGCTCTTACGCCAGTAACAATTGTTTTGTTGATTCTCAGCATCGTATCCCTCGTGCTTGGCAGCATGCTGTTCGGGCATCGCGAAGTGCTGAAGGCCCGAACTCAATACAACGAGCAGGCCCTAGCCGCAGTGGCCAGGAACATTGAGTTCAACGAATTCCGGGCCTCAGCGCTGGTCGTGGACAGCAAAGAGGGACTTCCCGGCATGCAAGCCGCGCTTCGCCAACTTGAAGCGCGGGCGCAGCTTCAGACCGACACCCTGAAGGCGACCCAGCAAGACCTCGACGTAGCCCGCGAAGAACTTACCCAGGCCCGCGACGAACTCGCCCGTGCCCGGGCTGAACTCGACGACGCCCTTGCGGATGCTGAACGGGCTCGCAACGACCTCGCGGCCAAAACCGCCGAGGTCGGCCGCCAGCAGAACCGCATCGACACCCTCGAGCAGGACAAGATCAACATTCAGTTGCAAATGGATGAGGTGAACAACCGTCTTGTGATGATCGAAGACGAATTGCGCGACGCTCAGGACCGGATGTTTACCCTCGAGCAGGAAAACAACGATCTGATGGCCCAACTTGGGATCGGACAGGTCAAGGCGCTACCTCGGGGGTTGACCGGGCGGGTGATCGTGGTCAACAAGGATTGGAATTTTGTGGTGATCGATCTCGGTTCCGAACAGGGAATGGTTCCTGAAGCGGAGATGTTGATCCACCGGGATGACCGGCTCATCGGCAAGGTTCAGATAACCGACGTCTCCCGGGCGCTGGCGATTGCCGAACTCAAGGCCGACTGGCTTCAGGATGAAGTGAAGGAGGGTGATTTCGTTGTCTACTAACGTTCTATCCATCCTTTCGATTGTCTCGCTGGTTTGTTTTCTCGCCCTGGTGGTGTTGCAAGTCATGGAGCTGTTGTTCTATGGCGGCGCGCCGTCGGTTTGGCCGATGTAAGGCAAGGAGAGTCGCATGCTGCGCCGTATTACGCTGATCCTGATGTTTGCCGCCGGAGCAGCGCTTTATTCCGGTTGTGCCCATCCGGACCGCGAATCTGAACTGCCTTGGAACACTCCCCAGTCGTGGGAGGGTAGCCCGTTCCTCCCGGGCATGGATCAGCGCTGATTTCCTCTGGCCGAACGATGGGTCAGGCGGTGGCGAGAGGCAGGGTAACCACGAACTCGGTGCCTTCACCGGGACGGGTATTGACATCGATCTGACCCTCGTATCGCTTGATCATTCCGTACACCATGGCAAGGCCGAAGCCTTTGGTGCGCTTGCCCTGCTGGGTGGAGAAGTAGGGCATAAAAATCAAGGGAAGGTGATCGGCTTGAATTCCTGTTCCCTGGTCGGAGACGATGATCCTGACCTTGTCGCCCGAGCGTTCCGAGGCAATGCGTACCGTTCCACCGTTCGGCATGAAGGTGATGGCATTGGAAAGCAGTTCTCGAATCAGGGTCTGACACTGATTGAGATCCCCGGTCACGGTGAGCGGCGTGGGGCATAGGTCGGTTTGAAGGGTACAGGTGGAGGGGAGCCCGGGGGTTGTTTCGGTGACCAGATTTTCGATCACGGAGTTGAGGTCGATGCGATGCTGCCCCTTTCGCTTCGAGCCCATCACCTGAAGTTTGCGGGCAAGGTCATGACATTGTTCGCCCGCTTCAGTGATTTGTTCGGCACAAAAGTAAAGGGGGTCGGTTTCCGGCATACTGTCCTTGAGCATTTGGCCGCAGGCGAGCACCGGGGTCATCAAGTTGTTGAGGTCGTGGGCGAGGTGGCCAAGGATGTCGCAAACGACTTCCATAGCATCATCAGAGGCGCGGTAATGAATTTTGTCCGTCATACTGCAATGACAATAACGAGAAATCGATTTTTCATCAATGGGAAATCCCTGAGATCGGACTTGGATCGGACTTTTCCGATGATCCCCGGGGGGAACGCGGGTGCGGAGGGGGGATAATCGACAGGGTCAGCGAGGGCCGATGAGGAGGAGTGCGGCCTCCGGGTCAAGGCGGCCATAGCCATGTCCGGGCGGGGCGGGGGTGTTGGCGGTGGCCTGACGAAGCGCGGCATCAACCGCCCGGAGGTTGGCCCGGGGATTCGCGGCAAGGTAGTGGGCGATGTGATGGGAGGCATGAGCGCTGGCAATGGATGTGCCGGCATAATTGCCCGGTGGTCCTTGATACCCGACCGGCATCGCAGCGGTGCCGGGCGCAGTCACGGTTACCGTCGAGCCAAAGTTGGAATTCGCCCACGGTTGGCCATCGCGGCCCAGAGCGCTGACGGAAATGACCTCAGGATACGCGGCGGGGTAGACCGGTCGGCCGGTGGGTTCGTTGCCTGCCGAGGCCACGGCAACCATTCCTCGGGCGGTCGCGTATTGGAGGGTGGTGCGGAGGAAGGAACTGTCGGTTTCCGAACCCCAGCTTAGATTGATGACCCGGGCCCCTTCTTTTATGGCATGATCGATGGCACGCATCATGGTGAAGTACGAGGTTACCCCGTTGTCGTCGAATGCGCGTATGGCCATGATGGGAACGCTGGAATCGGTGGGCATGGCGCCGTTGGGCGCGATGGCCCCGGATGCGACCAGAGCCATTTGGGTGCCGTGGCCGGAGGGATCGTCGAGGGCGCGTTGTGGATTAACCGCATCGAAGCGGCTGGTCACGGCGTCGTCGATGCCGAACCCGGGCCGGAAACCGGAGTCGAGGACGGCGATGGCGGGGGCATTGTCGCGGCGGGGTCGAAGCTCGGGGGAGATGTCCGAGGCGGGTTGCTCGAACAGGGCTTCGGGAAGGCGGGCGGCGTAATTGGGTTCGACCCGGCTAATGATCTCCTGACCCCGAAGCGATTGAACCAGCGCGGGGATGTTGGTTCCGGGGGGGAGGCGGATGCGGTAGATCCCGAGGTTGGGAATGCTCTCGATGATCGAGCCGCCGATCTGGGAGATGAGAATGCGGAAGGCATCGGCGGAGACCCCGGGTTTGAGGGCGAGAAGAATTTCATCGGCGATAAATTCAGGACTATCCGGGAGGGGGCCGCGGGCAACCCGGAAGTTCCCATCACCGGAGGGATGATCTTGAACCCGCCAGGCTTCACCGGGCCGGAACACTTGCAAGGAGGCGAGGCGGGGGATATCGCCGACCGGCCCGCGGATGACATCCCAGCGGAGGACATAGCTGTAGGGTTGCAGGAGGTATTCAAGGGCTTGCTCCACCTTGATGTCCACGGCGGTCGCGGTGAGGCGCAGATCGAGCCCGGGATCAACCTCCACCCGGACCCCCGCGTGGGTGAAGCTGTCGAGCAGGCGATGAAGGGGAACGTCCCGGGCGGCGAGGGTGAGACGGTCCCCGAGAAGCTGGAAGGTGTAGGCCGGGGCAAGGAGAGGGGCCGCGGCGACAATGGCCATGGCGAGCAGGGATGACAGCGGGTGCTTCATGGGATCAACCTACACCATAGACGAGGTTGGCGTCGAAATGTTCATGCTTTGGTGAAAATAGCCCTTGTCAAGCGGAGGGGGATCGCCTAGGTTTCGCGGCTCACCTTCCTGCAAACGCAGGGGCGTGCCCTCGTTCCGGGTGGAACGGGGAAAAGAAGCGAGTGTCCGGCCGGCCTCTCGGCCCGGGCCAAAGCGGATTGTGAACGCTGCGCGATGACCGCGCGGCAACCACCAATAACAGAGGAAAGACCATGGAAACGACGACCGTTCCGGTGAAAGCCACCGTACAGGACCTGCTCGACGCGGGTTTGCACTTCGGACACCAGACCAAACGCTGGAATCCGAAGATGAAGAAATACATCTTCGATGCCCGTAATGGCATCTACATCATCAACCTTGACCAGTCCCTCGAACTGCTTCAGGCCGCCCAGCAATTCATCTACAACACGGTGAGCCTTGGTCGCCAGGTGTTGTTTGTGGGCACCAAGAAGCAAGCCCAGCTTCCGATCAAGACCCTCGCGGACAAATACGGTCAGCCCTACGTGGTGAACCGCTGGCTTGGCGGTACCCTTACCAACATCTCCACCATCCGTCGCAGCATCTCCCGCATGCGGGAACTCGATAAGCTGGAAACCGATGGCAAGTTCGAGTCGATGAACAAAAAGGAAGTCGCCCGGTTGCGCCGCGAGCTTGAGCGCCTGCGCTTCAACCTCAGCGGGATCGCGAACATGGACGCGATGCCCGGCGCGATGTTTGTGGTCGATACGAACCGCGAAGCGATCGCGGTCGCCGAAGCCCGCCGCCTCAAGATTCCGATCATCGCGCTCGTGGACACGAATTGCGATCCGGAGTTGGTCGATTATCCCATCCCCGGCAACGACGACGCGATCCGGGGCATCCAGTTGATCCTCGATATCACCGGTGAAACCCTCGAAAAGGCCTCCACCGAGTATTCCCGGGTGGCCGCAGAAGAAGCCCGCCGCCGGGCTGCCGACGAAGCCGCTGCCGAAGCCAAGGCCAAGGCCGCCCAAGCCGCTCGCGCCGACGCCGCCGCCAAGGCTCTCGCCGCGGTGAAGGAGAAGAAAGCGAAAGCGGCCAGTAAGGCCAAGGCCGATGCCGCCGCTGCGGAAGCCGCTACGGAAGCAGCCCCCGAAGCTCCGGTAGCCGAGGTAACCGAAGAAGCCCCTGCCGTTGAGGAGGCCGCCCCGGTGGAAGCTCCCGCTGCGGAAGCCGCTTCGGAAGAATCCAAGCCCGCCGACGCCTAAGCGATCACCCCCAACTTTTAGGAGAAACACGATGACGGAAATTACCGCAGCCCTGGTCAAAGAGCTCAGGGACGAAACCAACCTCGGCATGATGGAGTGCAAAAAAGCCCTTCAGGAAACCAATGGCGACAAGGAAAAGGCCGTGCGCCTGCTCCGCGAGCGCGGCCTTTCGGTCGCGGAAAAGAAGGCTGACCGCGCCGCGAAAGAAGGCCGGGTCGCCATGGACATTGCCGAAGGCGGCAAATCCGGAGTGATGATCGAAGTCAACTGCGAGACCGACTTCGTGGCCAAGAACGAGAATTTCCAATCGTTCGTGGCCACGTTGGTCGAGCAAGCCAAGGGCATCGACGGCAGCCTCGCCGAGGCTGCCCGCGATGTGGTCGTCGCCAAAATCGCCGAGATCGGCGAAAACATCATCATCCGTCGCAACGACAAGTTTGTGGCCAGCGAACCCGGCGCGATTGCCGGATACATCCACCTCGGTGGTAAAGTCGGCGTGTTGCTCGAAGTGGGCTGTGGTCAAGCCGGAACCACCGCCAAGGATGCCTTCAAGGAGGCGGTCAAGGACATCACCCTTCACATCGCTGCCGCCAGCCCTGCCTACCTGAAGCGGGACGACGTTCCTGGAGACATTCTCTCCGCTGAGCGCGAAATCTACGCCAAGCAGGTCGAAGGCAAGCCCGCCAACATCATCGACAAGATCGTCGGCGGGAAGATCGACAAGTACTTCAGCCAGGTTTGTCTGGTCGAACAAGGGTTCGTTAAAGATCCCGACCAGACCATCGCCCAGTACCTCGAGGGCAAGGGCAAAGAATGCGGCGATACCCTGACCATCCGCCGGTTTGTCCGGTATCAGGTCGGCGCGTAAACGCGGGTGATCAACGATGATGAAAAGGGCCGTCCCGATTCGGGGCGGCCCTTTTTTCATTGAGGCTGGTGCATTTGGGGGTGGTTCCAAAAGACGCGAGCAAAAACCAGACTTGGCGGGAAGGTCTGGCGACCGTTTCCGCATCTTCGTCCCGATCCTTGTCCCGACCTTCGTCGAATCGACAAAGATTGCGATGATGCGCAGGCTGGTGCGGACGTCGTCGATGGGAATCCGGTCTCGCGGAGCTCGCCCCTCCCGGGGGGTGGGTGATGCAGCGCGAGGGGGTCACTCCGCACATCCTAACATGTTTAGCTTCTTTGTCCACTTGTTGACCTCGCGAAAGC
>DAOLCW010000034.1:0-29428 GCA_035327665.1 Kiritimatiellia bacterium | reverse complement strand
AGATTTCGGCGCTACAGGAAGTTGTCCCCATTTCGTAGCGCCCATATCCGATGGGTGCGATTTGTGTCAGGATGGTTTGGGTAATGGTTTCATGCTGTGGTTTCATGCTTGCGCATCCGGCAACCTTCCCGCTACAAACTCCATCCCATGAACAAAGAAGCCGAACCCCAAACCAGCCCCCCCCCCTCTCCCGCCCCCTCCACCGGATCGTTTTTCGATTCCCTGGGCGAACATACCTCCCCTGAATTCATGGATTTCTTCCGTAAAAACGGACTCCCCATCCTCATCGGCGTCGCTATCGCCGTCATCGGTTACGTCGGCATCTCCATCTACCGCAACGTCAATCTCGCCAAGGAACAGGAAGCCATGAGCCTCCTCATGGCCCCCACCACCGGACCCGAGCAATTCCAGCGCATCGTCGACGGCTTCCCCGGCACCACCGCCGCCCCTCTTGCCCGCCTCGCCCTTGGCGCCGCCTACTTCGATCAAGGACGCTACGACCTCGCCCGCGCCCACTTCTCCGACTTCCTCACCTCCCATCCCCGCCACGACTTCGCCCCCAACGCCGAACTCGCCCTCGCCCAAACCGACGAAGCCACCCTCAACCTCAACGACGCCCTCGCCCGGTACGACCGCTTTATCACCGAACGCCCCGGGCATTTCCTCCACACCGCAGCCCTCTTCGGAAAAGGACGCGTCCTCGAGCAACTCAAACGCTTTGACGAAGCCGTCGCCACCTACCAGACCCTCCTCGACGCCGACCCCGACTCCGAATGGGCCGCCCGGGCCGAATCCAACATCCAATTTGCCGAAAAGGCCCGGCGCGCCGACGCTCGCGGCGACACCCTCCCCCCTCTCACTCGTTTTCCGGTTCTTCTTCCAGAAAATGACGACGAGCGCTGACGTACGGTCCCGGAAACAGCTCCAGCAAATCCACGCCCCGCTCCGGGTCGTCGAACATCTCCACCAGCCCCGCGTACGTCTCCCGCGGATACTGAAGCGCCGACTCAAATCCCAGCGTCTTGGCGTCCTGCACCACGAAAAACAAATGGTCCTCCGTTGAATCCTCCGTGTTCAGCAACAACCGTTTCGTCCGCGGGTCCACCTGCTTCAGGTTATTCGAGTAAATCTGAAACTTGATATACTCGATCACCCTCGGCTCCAGCCCCGCCTTCGCCATAAAAATTCGCTCGATCAGTTCCACCCGCGAAAACACCAACTGCACCTCCGGAGGGCGGATATCCGACGGCAACGCCTTCAGCAGGCCCTGCATCAGCTCGCTGAAATGGTCCTCTCCCTCCCCCATCCGGTCATCCCGCACCGGAATCCAATAGATCATCAACCCCGCCTCCGAATCCGTATACAGCAACGTCTTGTCCACCCGGAAATCAAACGAACACGCCGGACACTCCACCCGGTTGATCCGGTTCTGCAGCAACGCCTCCCGCAGCTCCGGATCCTGTGTCACATTCACCGACTCATACAAACGCGCCTCAAACGGATTTCCACACTTCGGGCATTGAATCGGATAACTTCGTTGGTCACTCATCGCCACAACCTAAGGAATCCCCCCCCACCCGGTCAATCCCCGACCCGCCCCGGCCTCGCCCCGCGCGCATCCCCTTTTTTCCGGTCTTGTCACATCCCGGCTGGCCCGCTAGCATCGTGAAGTCTACTTTACGGAGATTGCCATGCCCTTGAAACGCTGCCACCTAGCCGTCGTCCTCATCGCCCTCCTGCCCCTCTGCGCGATGGCCGAAACCATCCGCGTCAAGGGCTCCAATACCTTCGGAGAAGAATTGGGCCCCCGACTCATCAACGCCTATCGCGTGGTCAACACCGCCCTCACCATCGAACTCGAACACGAGGGAAGCCAATCCGGGATCGCTGCCCTCCTTGACCGGGCCACCGACATTGCCACCTCCACTCGCCCCCTCAGTGAAGACGAGGTTCGACTCGCCGCATCGAGGAACATCGACATCGAATCTCATGTCATCGGCTACTATGGAATCTCGGTGATCCTCCATGCCGGCAATCCTGTTCGCAACCTCACCGACCGGCACGTCCACGATCTGTTTTCCGGCGGAATCACCAACTGGAAAAACGTCGGTGGACCCGACCTCCCTGTAGTTGTGATGATTCGTGATCCGTCCTCGGGAACCTACCTCGGCTTTCAAGAACTCGCCCTAAAAGGTTCGTCCTACCGCGAAGACGCCCTGACCTTTCTTTCCTACTTCGACATCGCTGAAGCCGTCGCCGCCGAACCCGGAGCGATCGGTTTTATCGGAATGAGTTTCGAGGCCGAGGGCATTCTCCCTGTATCCATCAATGGAATTCCCGGAAACTTCATCTCCGTGATCGAGGGCCTGTATCCCTATGCCCGACAAATCCGGTTCATGACCCTCCGGCGCGACACCCCCCGCTCCGCCATGCGCTTCATCTCCTACGTTCAATCCCGCCGCGGTCAGGCCATCCTCGAAGACATGGGCTACGTGCCCCGCCATGTCACCCGCACCCAAAGCCCGGAATTTTAACCCCGGGCCAAAGGCACAATGATCAGTCGCAGGCAGTTTCTTGTCGGCCTCGGCGCCACCGGGGCCGCCCTTTCCGTTCCCCTGCTCCATGGCCAAATCCTTCGGACCTCCCACACCCGCATTCCCCTCTGGAACGACGGCGCCCCCCCGTTGCGCCTCGCCCATCTTTCCGATCTCCACTATTCCCGCTACACCTCTCTCCGCCACATCGGACAGGCCGTTCATCTCGCCATCCAGGCTCAACCCGATCTCATCTGCCTCACCGGTGACTTTGTTGACGATATCGCTCCCGACCCCGCGCTCTATTGTGAAACCCTCCGGCCTCTCGCACAAGCCGCCCCCACCTTTGCCTGCCTCGGCAACCACGACGGCGGAGCCTGGCTGACTCGCATAAAAGGCCGGCCTCTGCCTCCTGACCCGGTCATCGAGCTCTTGAAAGAAGCTGGCATTCATGTCCTCCGCGACCATACCGAGGACCTCCCCTTGAACCACCGCCACCTATTGCTCACCGGAGTTCATGATCTTTGGAGCAAACCGATTGATCCCGCCCGGGCTCGCCTGCTTCCCTCCGCCCACCGTCGAATCGTCCTCGCCCACAATCCCGACACCAAGGATCTGCTCGCCAAACAACCCTGGGACCTCATGCTCAGCGGCCATACCCACGGCGGTCAACTCCGTCTTCCCGTCGTTGGAGGGCGTCTCACCGCCCCGGTTCAAGATGACCGCTTTATCGAAGGTCTCCACCCCTGGAGAAACCGCCACCTTTACATCACCCGGGGTGTGGGTGCCCTCTATGGGGTGCGCATCAATTGCCCTCCCGAGGTTTCTGTGCTAGATTTAATCTAGAACGATAAAACGAAAGGACTCCACCATGGAAGACCGGCAAGACATCATCCAAGCCCTCACCGCCGCCTACTGGAAGGAACTCGAAACCGTACAGAACTACCTCGCCAACTCGGTCAACCTCGACGGCGTACGCGCCGAGGAAATCAAAAAAGCCCTCGGCGCCGACATCACCGAGGAACTGACCCACGCCCAGCAACTCGCCCGCCGCATCAAGGTTCTCGGCGGCCGCGTCCCCGGCTCCATGGCTTTTGAACCCCAGCAGTCCTCCCTCCAGCCCCCCGCCGACACTACTGATGTTATGGCCGTCATCAAGGGGGTCATCGAGGCCGAGGAGGACGCCATTCAAGGCTACAACGAACTCGCCAAGCTCTGCGACGGCCGCGATTACGTCACCCAGGATCTCGCCATCACTCTCCTCGCCGACGAGGAAGAGCACCGCCAACAATTCCAAAGCTTCCTCAGGGAATACGCGCGACCCTAGATCTACCTCTATAGAGCAAGACCTTCCGGATCAATTCACCGGGGCGGGGCCCTTCGCGCTCCCCGAGTCAAACGCGGCTTCCAAGGCTTCAAGCAGTTCACGCTCGTGAAACGGCTTAAGCACAACATCATTGGCCAACTGCTTGATTTCCTCCAGACGGTCACGAGGGAACAGAGCCCCCGAGGCGAGGATCACCACAACCTCGGAATCCTTGGATCGGATGCCTTGCAAACAGTCCCATCCGCTCATCACCGGCATGTTCATGTCGAGAAGGATGGCATCGAATTCACCCGGACGGCTGGCGAAGCACTCTAGCGCCTCTTGCCCGTTAAAGGTTTGCGTCACCTGATGACCATGGATCGTAAGAATACGTTGCAGCAACCCTCCGATCATCGGATCGTCCTCGGCAATCAGAATCCGGCGTGAAATCCCCGTCCCCCGCACCCGCGGCGGACGGGTCTCGGCGACCTCGGATACCGGCCCGGTGAGGGCTTCAACCGGAAGGTAGATGCGGAACGTCGTGCCCTGGTTTTCCTCCGAATAACAATGGATATAGCCACCGTGATCCTTGACCACACCGAACACAATCGATAACCCGAGGCCCGTCCCCTTCCCGGTTTCCTTGGTGGTAAAAAATGGATCGAAAATCTTGGCCAGATCCGCTTGAGGAATCCCCATCCCGGTATCGGAAACCGATATCACCACATGACGGCCCTCCCGGCTTTCCGGGTGCGCAAGTAAATAGGTCCGGTCCAGCGTCACCACGTTGGCATGCAAGCAAAGCGTGCCCCCCTCCGGCATTGCCTGCCCGCCATTCACTCCCAAATTCATGACGGCTTGATGTAAACGAGACTCGTCACCGAGGAGGAGCGGTAGCTCTTCGTCCACAAAGGTCTCGATGGTAATTGTCTTGGGAAAAGTCCGGCTCAGAATACTCGCCACCTCCACAAGAATGCCTCCCACGTTCACGGGAGCAACCTTTGCCTCCTCCTTGCGCGACGTGAATAAAAGTTGGCGGGCCAGCACCCGCCCTTTTTCCGCTACCGAGGAGATATCCTTCAACCCCTCCTGGATGCACTCCGGGCTGGGGGTGCGTAACCGCAAAAGGTCGGCCCACCCGGTGATGCCTTGCAGCAAATTGTTGAAATCGTGGGCGACTCCCGACGCGAGCACTCCGAGCGACTCCATTTTCTGGGCATGCAGCACTTCTCTCTGCAACTCCCGGTATTCCGTCACATCCTTGATCCCATACACTACGCTTGTTATCTGCTGCTGCCCGTCGAACACCGGCGCTGCTGAAACAAGGCAATCCCGGAGTGCCGCCCCTAAATCGCGAACCTCGGCCCGCACCGCACACCTCGCCGCCAGCGCCCGCTTCACCGTTTCCACATCCACCATCAACGGCTTGCCGTCCTCTTCCGTGCCGCAACAGCGTCCAATCAGATTCCCGACCTCCATCCCCACCGCGCGACCCGCCGCCACGTTTGCATTTCGGATGGTCATGCCCAAGTCGAATACATACAACGGATCATCAATCGCATTGAACGTCATTTCCCACTCCCGCTCCGCCTGCACCACCTTCTGCCGCGCCTCGTCTAGTTCGCGCAAATTCGCCGACGCCCGAAGAAGGTAGCGAATCCGGTACGCCTCGTGATGCCAGTTCAACGGCTTGGAAATAAATTCCGATGCACCCGCCTCGAACGCCTGAACGATCGCTTGCTCGTCGTCCAGAGTGGTCATGATCAGAATGGGGGCATGCTCGAAACCCTCAAGCCCTCGAAGCGCCCGGCAAACATCAAACCCCGAGGCGTCAGGTAGAATGACGTCCAACAGGATCGCATCAGGCTGGGTCCGGGAAACGGTTGAAACGACCTCCGCACCCCGGTCCAAGGTTTCCACATCATACCCCGCCTCCCCAAGATAATGCGTTGCCATCATGCGGACGGTGATCGAATCGTCCACAATCAACAACCGCGGCGCCTTAAAATCACTCATTTGACAAAATAACCCGAATTCTACGGCCAACCGATCCAAAAATCCCTCAAATCTGAACGAAAAAAAACTTGCGACTTCATCATATCCAAAGAGTGCTTTTAGCCAATTAAAAAAACTTGCGTCGTGTTCCATCCGGCAGGGCAATGATAAAACGCCCGCTTGCTCTAACTTGGCAATAAAGCCGAATCGGTAGCCACCAACGTGCGCGACAAAAGCGCCACCTCCACGGAAATCCTTTCAATGAGGTCGGCCGCCCCCTCCAAACGCCCCGCCGACCCCATCGCTTCTACCGCTGCGGCGAGGGTGCGGCAACGCTCGTACCCAAGATCCGCTGCCGATCCCTTCAGACGGTGGGCCGCCCTTGATAAACAAGCCGAATCACCGGAAGACACCGCGCGGCGCATCTGGTCAAGGTCCTCATCTGCCTGCCCCAGAAATGCGGTCGTCAACTTTTTCGCCAACCCCTGATTGCCTCCGCACCGCTGAACAAGGTCCGTCCATGCCGTACTCCGCTCAGCAACCGGGCGGGGCGGCACCCGGTTCGCAACGTTCCCCGTCGGTGATCCATCCAGCCAGCGCGAAAGCAGTTCCGCCAATAGCTCCAACCTCAGAGGCTTGCTCAAGTAATCATCCATGCCTTCGGCCAGGCACTTCTCCCTTGCCCCCGTCATCGCATGCGCGGTAATCGCCACAATCGGAACACGACGGGCCACCGCTTGCTCCGCCTCCCATGCCCGGAGCCGCCGGGTCGCCTCGTACCCGTCCACCTCCGGCAATTGGCAATCCATAAAGATGATATCGTACTCATCGCGAGCATGCGACGCCACAACCGACGCCCCGGAATCAAGGCAGGTCAACCCATACCCCAAGATCCCGAACATCTCCCGCGCCACCAATTGATTCACCTCATTGTCCTCAACCAACAACACCTTCACCGGGGTCGAGGACGTCGCAGGCGCCGGCCCGCGGCTTGAGTTTACCGGTTCAGGCCCCCCCGCGGCGGCGGGTTCATTCACAGATTCTTGGGAGGTATTCACCGGCGGCTCCTTTGCTTCTTTATGCACAACCACATTCTCCTCCTCCACCATCGCATCCTCGCGATCCGGCTCCACCGGGGTGGCGACCTCCTCCAGCCCAAGCGTTAGATAAAAGGTCGAGCCCTTGCCCTCCTCGCTCTCCACCCAAAGCCGACCGCCCATCAACCTGACCAAGTGCCGGGAAATGGACAATCCCAAACCCGTCCCGCCATGCTGGCGGGACATCGAGACATCTCCCTGCACAAACGACTCGAAAATCTTTTCCTGCTGGCTTTCGGGAATGCCTGGCCCGGTATCGCGCACGCAAAGCTCCATCTCCCGGCGCCGCTCATCCCCGCCCACCACCCTCGCCGACACCACCACCTCACCCCGCTCCGTGAACTTCACCGCATTCCCGACCAGATTCAGCAGGACCTGCCGAAGCCGGTTGCCGTCCCCCATCACCCGGGCCGGCAACTCGTCCGCCAGCTCCACCTTCATCGCCAGCCCTTTCTGCCCCGCCTTGTCGACCAGCAAGTCCACCGCCCCCGTCACACAATCCCGCAGGGAAAATGCCGCGCAATCCAGATCAAAATGCCCGGCCTCGATTTTCGATACATCCAGCACATCATTCACCAGGTCGACAAGAATTCCCGACGAACTCAGACCCAGCCCCACAAACCGGCGCTGACGGTCGGTCAAGTCGCTCTCCTCCAGCAATTGCAACATCCCCTTGATCCCGTTGAGCGGCGTCCGCAACTCGTGACTCATATTGGCCAGAAACTGACTTTTGGCCTGATTCGCGGCCTCCGCGACCTCCTTGGCCTCGATCAACGCCGCCCGCTGAGTCTCCGCATCCCTTTCGCGGGCTTGAAGACTCGATGCCATTTCATCAAACGCAACCCCCACCTGACCGATCTCACTGTCCGGCGCCATGCGGATGCGATAGGTCAAATCGCCATCCTCGATGCGTTTCGCGCCCGCCCAAAGCTGTTGAATCGGGTCAAGAAACTGCCGGTTCAAAAGAAGGTAAACAACGAACGCCACCGCGAGCCCGAGGCCAAGCCACCCGGCAAGCAGCAGGCGCGACGCGACATGTCGATAGACAAAGGCCTCGGAAACGGGAATTTCCGCGATCACCGTCCACGATGTTCCCGGAACCGGCACCGCCGTGCCAATCACCGGTCGCCCGTTCAGATCCTCGTAGTGCCCCGCGACCATTCCCGCGGCCTGCCGCATCAAGTCACCCGCTCCGCTGGCCGGCCCCAGGCGCATCGCCGCCAACACCACGGCGGGGTCACTATGGGCGAGGATGCGCCCATCCGACGCGACAAGGTAGGAGGTCCCCTGCTCCCCGAAACGCAGGCCCGCCACCATCTCCCGCAAAACCTCCATGCTCAACCGCGCTGCCACCACCGCCCCGTCCGCAGAAGGCACCGCCAGAATCAAATACGAATCGAGCCGGGAGGACAGCTCAACATCCCCGACATACGGATGCCCCTCCCGGGCGATCTGGTACCAGGTGGACTGGGGCAGCGTGTAACGGTTCGCCAAACCCGGCCGGTCCCCGGGGGCGTGATGGATGGCCTGCAAATCCCGGCTCGCATAAACCACTTCGATAAATTCCGGATGGCCCCGCAAAAGATTTTGGAGCACGTCGTCGCCGCGGGCGACCATGACCTCCGTGCCCACCAGGCCCACCAGGCCGAGTACCCGCTGATTGGCCTCGATAAATACCCGCAGCGTTTCCGATGCCCGCAAGACCGCTTCCTGCTGCCGGCCCTGCCACCCCTCCCTCTCCGCCCGCCCCACGATATAGGTGACCCCCACCATCCCCGTGATGAGGATCACCAGCAAGGCGCTCCCCAGTACCACCAACATTTGTCGGCGCAGACTGTGAGCAAGACGCACGGAAGCTTGGGCGCGGATGTTCATACACAGGTCTACTTGCCCGGCGCGGAGAGAAAACGCTCCCAGACCGAATCAAACAAAGCGTCCCCGGCCTCCCCCAACGGCATCGTCAGCTCGGCCTTCATCAACTTTTCGTTTGGCGGGTAGGAGATCGGACTGGCCAGGATCTCCGGATGGACCAGCGCTTCAATCCCGTCATGAGGCGCGGCATACCCACTCTCATTCACAAGACGCGCCGCGATATCCGGACGCAGGAGAAAGTTAATGAAACGCTCCGCTCCCTCCCGGTCCCCTGAAGCGGCCGGCACCACCAGTTGCTCCCCCCATAAAATCGTCCCTTCTTCCGGGAGAATGAAGGCAATCGAATCCCACCCCTCCTCCCGGGCAACTATCGCATCGTAGGCCCACCCCACCGCAACCCAGGCCTCGCCTTCGGTGAGTTCCGGTACAATCGTTTCCTCCGAACCGGTGATCATCGTCCCTGATGCCTTCAACGTGATGAGGAGGTCCAACGCCGCCTCCAGCGCCTCCGGATCCGTCGTATTCACCGAATGCCCCAGCCGCTTCAGGGCAATCGGGAGCATGGTTCGGGAAATCGACCAAAACGCTACCCGCCCCTCCAGCCTCGGGTCCCAAAGATCCGCCCACCGGGTCACCGCAAAAGGCACCAGATCCTCCCGGACCAAAAGCCCGGTCGTTCCCCACCGGAACGGAACGGAATAACGATTCCCCGGATCAAAAACCAAATCCCGGAAATTCGCGGAGACATACTTGAAGTTGGGCAGGTTGGCATAGTCGAGAGGATGCACCGCCCCGCCGCGGATGAGGCGGGGAATTTGTTCGATCGGCAGGATCGCAACATCATACCGGACCCCGGCCAGAATCTCCTCCGTGACCTCATCTTCGGAGCTATACCCCGCATACTCAACCACGATTCCCGTCTCTTCCGTGAACGTCTCCAAGACCTCCAGCGGAAAGTATTCCTCCCAATAGGTAAAGACGAGGATTCCATCCCCGGCCGCCTCCTCGCCCGGCCCGGATCGACCGCACCCGCTGCCCAGAGCCAGCGCAAACAACATCCAGCCCGTCATCCATCGCTTCATCTTGGTTTTCATTCAGAAGGTTCCTTTCATTTCGAATTGTACACTTCACCCATGACTCGACCCCTGACCCGGAGTTTCTGACTCCCCAATCCAACGTGACAGCGCCGCCCGAAACGCATGGATATCCAGAGGTTTCCTCAAATAATCATCCATCCCCGCGCCCAGGCACCGCTCGCGATCTCCGCTCATCGCATGAGCGGTCAACGCCACGATCGGCACATGCCGCCCCTCGCCGGCCCGTCGCTCCCCCTCCCGAATCAGCCGGGTCGCCTCGTACCCATCCATTTCCGGCATCTGACAGTCCATCAGAATCAGGTCATACCCGCCCGCCTTCGCCTCCTCCACCACCTCAAGCCCGGTGGTTACACAACGGTACGAATGTCCCAAGGGTTTCACCAACTCGGTGATCAACTCCACATTGATCGGATTGTCCTCGGCAATCAGGATGCGAGACGTGGTGGTCCCGGCAAACATCGTGGCCTCCGCCGCCCGGTCAAGCAGATCCGCCAGTTGGCCGTTTGCCGCCTTGAGTACCGCCTCGTACAGCGTGGATTGGCGAAGCGGCTTGCCCACCCAGGCTTTCACATAAGCGGGAAGATCCGCCGGCTTGTTCGCTCCCGGAGAAAGCAAAACCACCCCGCACCCCTCAACCAAAGCCTCTCCCGCGATCTTCTCGGCAAGCAACCGCCCCCCCATGCCGGGCATCCCCTCATCCAGCAGCGCAACATGAAACGGGTTGCCCTTCTCGGCCGCGCCGCAGAGGCGCCTCCAGGCGCTCGCCCCATCCTCAACCAGCTCTACTTCGCATCCCCACCGCTCCAGCAAATCCTGAAGCACCCTTCGCGTCGCCGGGTGATCATCCGCCCCCAACACCCGCAGCCCCGTCAAACTCCGGACCCGGGATCCCTCCGCCTCCTGCCCGTCAATCGCCAATTCGAATGGAACGGTCACCCAGAACGTCGACCCCTTCCCTTCCACGCTATCCACCCCGATGTCTCCCCCCATCAGCTCCGCCAACTGCCGGCAAATCGCCAGACCCAGCCCCGTGCCCCCAAACTTGCGGGTCGTCGAACTGTCCCCCTGTTGGAACGGCTGGAAAAGCTTCTCCGCCTCCTCCCGGGTAATGCCAATACCCGTATCCTGAATCGTATAGTTCAACACACACACCGCCCCACCCATGGAGTCGACCTCCACCCCGACCCTCACATCCCCCTCCGATGTGAACTTCACCGCATTCGACACCAGATTCATCAACACCTGAGCCAGGCGGTGATCGTCTCCGCGAACCGTAACCGGGACCCCCTCGCCCACCCGGCAGACCAGTTCGATTCCCTTTTCCGAAGCCTTGGTCGCAAACGTTCCCGCCACATCGTCAAGGACCCGGCGCGGATTAAACGCCCGAACCTCCAACTCCAGTTTCCCCGCCTCGATTTTCGAAAAGTCCAGGATATCATTGATCACCGTCAGCAACGTATCCGTGGAACTCAGCGCGATCTCCACATAACGCTGGTACTGCGTGGAGAGCGTTGACTCCCGCATCACCTGGAGCATGCCCAGGATCCCGTTGATCGGCGTCCGTATCTCATGGCTCATATTGGCGAGAAATTCGCTCTTTGCCCGACTCGCCGCCTCGGCCTGTTCGCGGCTGGCGCGAAGCGCCTCCTCGGTCTCCCGCCGCCGGTGCAGATTGCCGAGCATCTGGGCAAACACCATGAGCAACCGTTGCTCCATGACCGTGAATTCACGCAGGTGCCGCACCGCATCAAAACCAATGAAACCCAGGCAAAGGGGGCCATCAAGGATCGGCACCGTCAACACACTCTGGATCCCCTGTCGGCCCAGGATCTCCCGCAACGGATCTCCCGCCTCCAACCCCTGCACATCACGCACATAAACGGCTTCCCCCACCCGGTGCGCCTCCACCCACCCCGCCATATCCCCGCAGGGCACCGCCTGTAAGGTGTGGATTTGCGGATCAATCCCCGGACCGCACCATTCATGGGTATTCCGGCACATCCCCTTCTCCAGATCGTACTCAAACACATACGCCCGGTCCGACTCCACAAACCTCCCCAGTTCCGCCAGCGACAAATTCAGCGACGCATCAAATTGGTCAAAGGGCAAGCTGATGTATGTCGAGGAAAGGCGAACCAGCAAATCCTGAAGCTCCGCCTGCCGCAGCAACTCCCGCTCCGCCCTCTTGGCGGCGGTCACATCCCGTCCCACCCCCGCATACTCGACGATTCGTCCCGTTTCATCCAGAATGACCCGGTCGGTCCATTGCTGCCAACGGATTTGCCCATCCGGAAGAACCACCCGATGCTCGGTCGTAACCACCGGATGGTCCGGGGTAAGGGACGCAAGCGCCTCGGTGATCAACCCTCGATCCTCCTCGGGAATCATCGGAATAAACCGGGTCCCCACCAGCTCCTGAGCCGGCTTCCCATAGGTACGGCCATACGCTTCATTCACGAAGGTTAACGTGCCATCCCCGAGAAAACGGCAAATCAGCTCGGTCTGATCTTCAACAATCGCCCGGTAGCGGCTTTCACTTTGGCGCAGTTCAGCCTGTTGCGCTTTCACACTCGCCTCCCGCTCCTGAAGCGCCGCCGCCATATGGTTAAACGTGCGAGCAAGCGACTCCACCTCATCGCCCGTCTTCACCTTGGAGCGCGCGGCAAGATCACCCGAAGCCACCTGCTCCGCCGTTTCCTGCAAACTCAGGATCGGCCGGGCCAGCCGCCGCCCATACTGCACCGTCGCAAGCAACCCCAGAAAAATGCAGATGCCCGCAACCCCCGCAGTGCGCAGGAGCACATCCCGCACGCTCTGGTCATACGTATCCAACGTCAACCCGATGTGAATCCACCCCCACTCAATTCCTGAATAATCGAAGGGGCGCTGATAATGATAGACCCGCCGCCCCACCTCCGGCACCGTGCTGATTTGCCCGCTCTCGGCTCGTCGCGCCGGGCGCCACGCCTCGCCCAACGGCGCCATCCGCCATTGAGGCTCCACCCGCGCCCGCGCCCCCTGCCCGACCTCCACCGCCTCGTGAATCAACGAAAATCCGTCGTTCTTCGTGATGATAATAAAATCAATGGACGGATCCCCCCGCAGCACCTGGCCCGCATGGTCGACCACCGTGCTGTAATCCTCGGTGACAATCGCTCCCGCCGTCACATCCTGCAGCGAGACCGTGATGCTTCGCGCCTTGGAGTCGAGGTTCTGCAAAAACGTCCGTTTCTGCTGGGGGATCATGATCACCGCAAACAGAAACACGGTCACCATGGTGATCAACCACGATAGCAGCGCGGTCTTCGCCGCAACACCAAGAGACTTCCGGTGCATCTTCGGTTGTGGGGTCATGGCTTTAGGCTCTCCGGTTCAATCTGTTCATATATGGCTTTTAACCGGCGGACGCTATCCATATGATTCTCTTCATAAGGAATCAAACGGTCCGTCTTGAAAAACGTGAGGATTTGCGCGCCCGCCGGCTCAACATGAAACTCGCCGAGCGTCCGGATCAAATCCTCACGGTACGATCCCTCCGGCCAGTCGTCGTTCCGTAAGACAATCACGCCGTCCACCAACACCTCCGACTCCGCAACTATCTGCAACTCCCGCCCCACCTGTGGATTCATCTCCACCATCAGGTCAAATCCGCTCCGGTCCACCACCGCCGCCGCCGCTTTCCCGAAAAACACGGGAAGGACCGCCAGCGAGGGGCGGTTCACATACCTGACCCCGGAAAAATACGTATCCCGCCGGCCCAACCCCCGCTCCCCCAGCAAGACCTCAAGCCAGTACCTCCCCAGCGTCGCATTCGCCAATTCAAACACGATCACCTCCTCGCCCCTGAGCGCGCTCAACCCATCCAATCCCTTTCCCTTCTGCGTAATCACGACATAGGTCCGCCCCACCTCGCCATCCACCGCCCCGATGAACTTGGGCGTAAAATGATCCCGGTTCATCTCCAAAAACACCCATGAATTCAGGGCCAGCATGCGCGCCGAAGGCTCGGCAAGAATCCCATCCATGTCCTCCATACCCTGAAACGACTGCATCCGGGCGACAATATTGTAGCCCCGGCGCTCCCCTACCGCTTTCGCCAGCGCCCGGTATCCCGCCTCCACATCCGCGCGGCTCAAGCCAAGAAACGCCGTTTCGGTAAACCCGATCGTGAGATGTTCCGTGGGTAGACCGGTTCCCTCCCCGGTGGCGACCGCCACCTTCACCCACCCAACCAGCCCCACCACCACGAGGACCGAAGCGAATCTGCAAACGGTCACCGGGAATCTCCCTTCCCCGATCCCGCGCCGCTGCGCCGTAGGATCTCAAACGCGCTTTCCATTACGCTGGGCGGGTACTCCACCAACTGCTCACTCCGGAAGATCGTCAGCACCTGCTGCCCCACCGCGCTTTGGTGAAGCTCCGCGAGAGCCTCCAGGACCTCGCCCCGCATAAGCGGAGAATAACCCGCACGCACGCCAAGCACCACCGGCACAACCTCCGGAGACGTTGCCACGACCTTCAGCGAGCGGCCAAGCTGAGGATTGAGTTCAACCATCGTCTCGAAGGCATTGCGGGTCACCAGGCAGGCATCCGCCTGCCGGAAAAACACCGGCAACACCACGCCCGAGACCCGTGTCGTAGACTTGTGACGTCCCACCCACGAAAAAAGCGGGGGCAATCCCCGGTCCCCCAACACCCCGTCCATCCAGGGAACGGCAAACGACGCCCGCGGATTCTCATAGATCAACAAGGAGCGGCCCTGCAACCCCTCCACGTCCCCGATCCCGCTGTCTTCGTGGACCAGCAAAAGCACCTCCTCATGCGAGCGGCCATTGACCAACGCAACGAAAATCGGGTTCAACGCAACCTCATCGCTCAGTTGTTCAACTTCCCCGGTCAAAAGGGAGAGTAGATCAACCGAGCCCGCCTCCAGCGCCGCCTGCATCGCCGCGACCCCTTTGTAAATGACCGCATCCGGATTCACATCGATGTTTCGTTCCGCGGCAAAGGCCTGCCCCCACGCCCGAACCGACGCCTTGGCATCATTCTCATTCACATCCGAAAAAAGGGTGGAAGAGAACCCAACCCGAAGCGGCTCTCGCACCTCGTCATTCCCCTCGGCGACCGCAGGGTGAACCACCCCAAACCACAACAGCAAACCCGCCGCCGCGCCGCGACACCTTCCCCACGCATGACCGTGTCGCCCGGATGGTACCCTCATGTTCATGGTCGTTCTCCCGCTCGCAAGCGCATCGTCCGCTCAATAACATCCAGCGCCTCTTGAAAATAGGAACGGGGCTGCTCCGCCAGGCGTTCACTTCGAAAGATCGCCAGAACCTGCCGACCCGCCACGCTGTCATCCAAGCGGTTCAAGCTCGCCAGAATCGTCTCCTTCTGGGGGGAATCGTAATCCTTCCGGAAAAAGATCACCGTCGGAACCAGCGCCGGGGACACCGCAATTTCCACCAGATCCCGGCCCACCTGGGGATTCAATTCCGACATCGTCTCAAAAGCTCCACGGGTGACCAGGCAAGCGTCCACCTTCCGGAAAAAAACCGGCAATACCACCCCGGTAAGCTTGGCATTTTCCCGAAAATCGCCGACAAACTCCTGCGCCACCGGCAGTCCTCGCTCAAGCAACACGCCATCCAGCCAGGGCAACGCCAGGGAGGCCCGGGGATTCCGGTGCAAGACCAGCGTGCCGCCCGCAAGGTCTTCAACCGCCTCAAGCCCACTCTCTCGATGCACCAGCAAAACCACTTCCTCCCGGTCCCGGCCATCCGCAACCGTCACCAAAAGCGGGCTCTTCGCCGCGACCGCTTGAAGCGCATAATACTCCTCGGTCACCACCGAAAGCATATCGATCGTCCCATCGATCAAGCCCTCCCGCATCTCATCAAGCGACGAAAACACCATCGCCTGGGGATCTACCCCCGCCCCTTGTTCCTCCGCAAACGTTCGCGCCCAGGCCATGACCGCAGCCTTCGCATCGTTCTCATGAACATCCGAAAACTTGCTCGTCGAAAACGCCAACCGAAAAGGCTCCTGCCCCGCCTCCAACCCCATCCCCCAGCCCCAAGCCAACCCCAACAGGATCAACCCGGCCCCGCACCTTTCCCCTTGCATGATTCTCCTGAACGTCAACACCGTGTCTCCTTCCTACTCAAACAACCTCAACACTTCCGTTCCCACAATCAGATTCAGCCGGGAAACCAGTTCCACATGATCGAAGCGCAGCTTGAAATGCTGAACCTTCATAAACGCCTCCATCAACTGGGCCAGGATCACATCCTCGGTCTCTACCAACTCGTTTTGATAAGCCCGGGTATTCAAATCACGGTTCTCCGACGCCGCGGCAAGGGCATCCTTGGTGGACTGATACCGCTTCCCCGACGAATCCAGCCCCAACAGAATCATCCGGATCTGCAACCCCAGCCCCTCCCTCAACAAAACCTCTTTCGACTGCAACTCCGACATCCTCGCCCGCGCCTCTTTCACCCGGTTGCGGGTAAGGAATCCCTGAAACAGCGGAAGCTCCGCCCCCACCATCACCGTCCACCCCTCCTTGTTCTCCCGCGTCGCCAAACCGCTGTCGTGATCATTCCACCACTTGTGCAATTCCCCGGTCAGCGCGACCTTGGGATAATGTCCGCTCCGGGCCTCCCGCACCGCCCCTTCCGCCGCGCTTAACCCCGCCTCCAGGCGCTTCCAGTCCGGACTAAACAAATACGCATCCGCCACCATCGCCTCCAAATCCCCTTCTACTGCGACAAACGGCACCTCCCTCGCCACCGGTTTCACCGTGTCACTCCACCCCAAACCGATCGTATAGGCCAACGCCGCCTGAGCCATCCCTTCATTCTGCTCCAGCAAGGCCACCGCCCCCCGCAACGTTTCCACCACCACCTTGCTCCCCAGATAATCCGTCTTCTTGACCGTGCCCGCCCCCTCCTTGTACATCGTCTCGGTGAGATTCAACGTCGCCTGCATCCGGGCCAGGGTCTCATCCCCCACCTCCCGGACCTGCGCCGCCATCACCGCCCCGTAATAAAGCCGGGTCACACTGTCCACAATTTCCAACTCCGTCCGCCGCACCTCCTCGCGAGCCGCCCTCATCCCCGCTTGAGTCTGGGTCCGCAGCCCCTTTCGCATCCCGCCATCCCACAACAACCATTGCCCGCCCACCGACCCGTACCAGGAGTCACGGTCCTGAAGTTTTACCTCCTGATCCGGAATGGTCAGGCTCTGTGGTTCCAGGGTAAACGACTGCTCCGGTACACGGATCGATTGCTCTGGGGTCGCTACCGGAAGCTCAATCGTCGCCCCCGGAGGTGCCGAAGGATTGACCAACCGCGCCGGCACCCGGATCATCACCGTCCCCGGCGGAACCGTGAACGTCTGAGCCGCCACCGGAAGGTTCATCGCCGGAATCCCAAACGTCGAACTCGGAAAAATAAAATTGGACGGTTCGTCGGTTAACTCAAACGCCCCCCGCAACATGACTTGCGGCCAGTAGGCCGACAACACCTGCCGGTGCTGTGCCTCCGCCGCCTCCACCGCATACCGCGAAGCGGGAAGACCCTGATTAAGCTCCAGCGCCATCGCAATGCATTCCTCAAGCGACAACGTGAAGGTCTTGCTCCCCACCGCCACGCCGGGAATCCCCCATCCCACCAACAGCATCAAATACAGTCGAGCCGTGGAAACCGATACCGCGCGCAAAGACCTCATCATGTTACGTTCTCCTGTTTTCTGTTCATGGCCGGATTCCCGGAGGGTTCTCCCGCCTCATCGCCCCTCTCAATCGCCTCAATCTGATCCCGCCGGAACCTCCACCCTCGACCAATCTGAATCGCCGGAAGCGTTCCCTTCTTCGCCAGGTAGTACACCGTGGAACGCGGCATTCGCAAGCGAGACCCCACCTCGCTCGCCGTCAACCATAAACCGGGCTCGTGACCCCGCTCTACCGTGCCCGTGTCTCCAACAAGTCCAGTCATTCCATTCATTCCACCCATTACAGCAATTCCAACGCCAAGTACTTTGCGAGAGTGAAGATTCTTACAATCTACAGGAAAATGCCGCCCAATGCCCCTCCTAAGTTGAATGCCTCCCGGAACCTCGGGATAGCGACCCATCCCCATGAGCATTTATGAGAACACCGTCGCATGTTTGACGGCGGCTTAACCCATGATACCATTCCCGATAACTTCTGGCATGGAGAGCCGCGCTCCCGACCTATCCTAAATATGCGGAACGACGACAAGCAGCTTCCCCCAACGACCACTC
This sequence comes from Kiritimatiellia bacterium, assembly GCA_035327665.1. Taxonomy (GTDB): domain Bacteria; phylum Verrucomicrobiota; class Kiritimatiellia; order CAIVKH01; family CAIVKH01; genus DAOLCW01. Next base: position 11,241 of record DAOLCW010000034.1, on the reverse strand, counting down.
ACCCCCCGCACATTTCCAGCAAGCGCTGAAGCATCCCATGAAACCTGGGATCCTGCCGGATCGAATCAAGATCCGAGTCCTTGCGGATCCACTCCACATCCCGGTAGCCAAGGCTGACCGCCCGGTCCAGCGAGGAAAACGCCTCATCGTCCCGGCCGCTCAACGCATAACTGCAGGCCAGATTGTACCAGTAAAGGGGTACATCCGGACACAGCCGGGTCAACGAAAGATCCGCTTCCAAGCCCTCGGCGATCCTCCCCGATTCGGTATAAAGATGACCCAGCGTCTCCAACAGCGGAACATGCCCGGGAAGCCGGTTCGAAAGCTTTTTCAGGAAGGCAAGCTCGACCTCGGCAGCTTTGGCGTCCGGATTCGCCATAATCTCAGGTACGCTTGGCCATCGGCACGAAATCCCGGCGGGGAGGCCCCACATACACCTGCCGGGGCCGTCCAATCTTCTGGCTCGGGTCGTTGTGCAATTCGTACCACTGGGAAATCCAACCCGGCAGACGACCAATCGCAAACAGCACCGTGAACATGTTGGTGGGGAAACCCATCGCCCGGTAGGTAATCCCGGTGTAGAAATCCACGTTCGGATAGAGCTTCCGCTCGATGAAGTAGGGATCTTTGAGGGCGTGCTCTTCAAGCTTTTTCGCGATGTCCAGCAAGGGATCGCTGATCCCCAGCTTGTTGAGGACTTCCTCGCACACTTGCTTGGCCACCTTGGCCCGGGGATCGTAGGTCTTGTACACCCGGTGGCCAAAGCCCATCAACCGGAACGGATCGTTGGGGTCCTTGGCCCGCTTGATCATCTGATCCACATCGCCCCCGTTGCGGTGAATCTCCTCGAGCATCTCCATCACTTCCTGGTTCGCTCCCCCGTGCAGCGGCCCCCACAACGCACAGATCCCCGCCGCGATCGACGCATAAATGTTCGCCCCCGTGCTCCCGACCAGCCGCACCACCGAGGTTGAGGCGTTCTGCTCGTGATCCGCATGAAGAATCAGCAGCTTGTTCATCGCGTCGACCAGAACCGGGTCGATCTTAAAGTTCGCCACCGGCGAGGAAAACATCATGTTCAACAAGTTCTGGCAGTAGCTGTACTCGTGGGTTGGGTAAACAAAGGGCTCACCAATCGACTTTTTGTACGTGAAGGCCGCCATCGTACGCAGCTTGGACAACAACCGGGTCGTCGCAATGTTCTTCTCTTCCTCGATATCTTCCAGCTCGGGATAAAAACTCGACAGTGAAACCCCCATCGCTGAAGCGATCGCCATCGGATGCGCCCGTTCCGGATAGTTCCGGAAGAAAATCTGCATGTCCTCATGGATCATCGAATGCTTGTTCAGCAGATCCGAGAACTTCTTCAACTCCTCTCGATTCGGCAGCTTCCCGTGAATCAGCAGATAGGCGACTTCAATAAACGTGCAGTTTTCCGCGAGGTCCTGGATGTCGTAACCGCGATAGCGAAGAACGCCCTTCTCCCCGTCGAGAAAGGTAATCGAACTTTCACACGACCCCGTATTCACATAACCCGGATCGTAGGTGATCAACCCGGTATGCTTGCGAAGATCGGATATACAAAGGGCTTTCTCGCCCTGGGTGCCCTCGACAATGTCGAGATCCAACGAGGTCTTGTCGTCAAGGACCAGTTTCGCGCTTCCGATTTTCTTGGCCTCCATGACAAACCCTCCGGTGTGTGGACTGAACGAATCAGGCTTTGACCACTTTCCCCTTCTTGAGGCAGGAAGAACAAACCACCACCGACTTCGTCGCACCATCAATCTTCGCCCGGATTTTCTGGAGATTGGGCTTGAACAAACGGCGCGTGATCCCCGTCGTATGAAGACCAATCCCCCCGCTCTTCTTCGGCAACCCCTTACGAATGATACGGTTACCCGTCAATACACCTTTGCCGCAAATCGAACAACCTTTTGCCATGACACTACTCCTTAACCACCTTCACAAATTTCCCGGACCACGAAACGACAAGGGCCAATGACGGGATTCTGCTTCACCGCAACCCGCGATAACTTCAAAGCAGACTCGGGAAGATACGCGCCTCCCCCTCCCCGTTCAAGCCCAAAAAATGCATTCCGCAGGGTGGGGAACTCGACCGCCAAGCGGCTGATCGATGCGGCACCGGTCTGGAGGGCGGAACGCCGCGACGCCGCATCCGTAATGGAGGGCAGAGCGCCGCGACGCCGCATCCTGTCTGGAGGGCGGAGCTCCGCGACGCCGCATTCACGACGAGCCGAACAACCCCGAAGATATGCCCCGCAAAGGTCATCAACCCCCGGAAATTCTCTAGCCAACCATCGTCTCTCCCGCTATGAACAGCCGCCATGAAGAAAACCTCCCCGCCCCTCCCCGCCCGGTTCCGGGATAAACATGTCCTCTATGAAGCCTCGGTTCAGGAGGTCGATGCCGACCTCGACTTCGTCGCCCGCATGTTCCGCCGGGAACGCGGACGTCCCCTGCGAATGTTCCGTGAGGACTTTTGCGGCACCGCCCGCATCTGCGCCACCTGGGTTCAACGCCACCCTGAACACCTCGCCATCGGCGTGGACAATCACCTTCCCACCCTCAACTGGGCCCGCAAAAACCATCTTGCGCCCCTGGGGGAAGCCGGACGCCGCGTCACCCTCATCCATGGCGATGTTCGCGAAATCAACCGGCCACGCGCCGAAGCCATCGGCGCCTTTAACTTCTCCTACTCCCTGTTCAAGACCCGCGAGGCCCTCCGCGAATACTTTAAACACGTCCGCCGTAGCCTCACTCCTGACGGCCTCTTCGTCATGGACGCCTTCGGCGGCATCCGTTGCGTCCAATACAACAAAGATATCCGGAGCGTCCCCGACGCGGTCACCGCCGACGGGGAAAAAATACCCACCTTCATCTACGAATGGGAACATCGCCACTTCGACGTGATCCACAACCACCTCGTTTGTGACATCCACTTTGAACTCGGCGATGGCACCCGCATCGATCGGGCCTTCACCTACGACTGGCGCCTGTGGTCCCTTCCTGAACTCCGGGAAATTCTCGCCGAAGCCGGTTTCGCCTCCAGTAATGTGTACATCCACGGATGGCTACCCGATGGCTCCGCCGACGGCGTCTACCGACTGCGCAAGCGCTACGACAATGAAGATGGATGGATCGCCTACGTCGTGGCCATCCCGTAATCCCCCCCCCAGTCTGCCGGTCAGGACCGATCGGAGGACTCAACCTCTTTCACCAATCCGCTGAGCAACTGACTGATATGGGGCAGCAATTGCTTCTTCCGGCTCACCACCTGATCCAGCTCGAACAACGTGTCGTCACGACGAGGGTAATCGATGGCCTGAATGAATTCCGCCGCCCCGGCGACCAGCAGCAAACTATTGTTCGTCGTGATGTCCGTGATCAGAAGGCAACCAAAATCATACGGACCTGAACGCACCTTGTCCTCCAAGGCCCGGCCCAACTCGTCCCGGTGGTCCCAAAAACGATCGAGACCGTTTTCCTCAATCTGGGCAACCATGAACCGCCACGGTGCCTCCTCGTAGTCCTTGCAGTCCATCGAAACCGCCTGCTGCGGACTGCTTAGTTCCAAAACCGATCCCGCCGCGAAAAAGTCCGACGCAAACGATCCCACATCGTGCCCCCCCACATCGGCAAGCCACGAGAGCAAAAGCCGGTCCACCGCCGTGGTCGTCGGAGAGGTCAGGTTCAAAGTATCAGAGATCATTCCCGCCATCATGCACAGGGAAATCGAAGGCTCGGGAATCACTCCCGCATCGTGAAAAAAACGGGCAATCAGCGTACAGGTCGAACCCACCGGCTCGTTGATGAACCGGATCGGTTCGCGCGTCATTAACCCTCCGCCCACCCGGTGATGATCCACCACTTCCACAATATGCGCCTCGTCCGCCCCGCTCACCGCCTGTCCCAGCTCGTTATGATCGACCAGAATCAAACGTACCGGCTCCGGGTCCACAAGATCAGACCGGGAAAACACCCCGATCATCCGGCCCTCCGCATCCAATACAGGAAAAAGGGTCTGGCTCTCTTTCTGAATCACCTTGCGAATCTGGCGAATCTGGGCATTGGCAGGAAAGGTTTTGACCTCTTGATCCACCGCGGCATCGATTCGCTTCGCCCCCCGGATCAAAAGGCAGGTCGTCGCCGTATCCCACGGGCTGACCAGCACACTTACCCCCCGCGCCTTCGCCATTTCCAAAAGCCCCTCGGAGGGCATGTAGCCACCGGTTACCACCAGTGCCCGCACACCATACTCGATCGCCGGGAGCTGCACGGTTGGACGGTCTCCCGCCACAATGATCAACTGTTCGCACGGAAACTCCCGCATACGACGGGTAAAGCCATCCGCGCTCATCGCCCCCACCATTTGAATCAACCCCTCCTCCCGGTGGGGCTCCACCGCATGCAGAAAGGTTCCACCCACCACCTTCGCCACCCGGCCAAGACTCGAATCGATCCTTCGGTTCCCCGTGGGATCACTCAGGTCCGGCAGAACCAGTTCCAACAACCGGAGAATCGAAACCATCCCGCACAGCCCGCCCCGATCATTCATCACCGGAATCGCCCGCAGCTTGCTTTTCTGCATCCGGTGATACACATCGGCAAGGGTCTCATGCTGTTGCGCGGTCACCACATCGCGACGGGCCACCTTGGCCGCCGTCGGGCGCACATCCAGGAGCAACCGCGGCGCCCCCAGCTTCGCCCGGTCCAACGCAAAACGCGTCCGCGCATTAAGATCCCCGCAACACACCCCTTCCGCAACAACACGCCCCGTGCGGTTCAGAAAATCGGCATAGGCCATCGCCGAACAAATCGCATCGGTGTCCGGATTCTTGTGGCCGATCACATAGGTTACACTCATGAACGTGGCTCCACCGGTGAAAATTCATACGTGAGCGCGGAGAGAATGTACAGCGCCGCCGTTTCCGCCCGCAGCACCCGGGAACCCAACGAAACCAGCCGCGCCCCCGCATTGCGGGCCACGCTGGTCTCCCGCGAGGTGAAATCGCCTTCCGGTCCCACCACGGCCACAACGCTCCGTGGCACCTTGTCCCGGACATCCCGCAGCACCGACCTCAACGGTTGGGCATCCGCCGCCAACGAACACACCACCACCAGATCGTGCCTCGGCAACCCCGCCAGCGTCGCCCCAACATCTGCCGCAGGATGCACGTCCGGCAACCACGCCCCGCCCGATTGTTTCAGCGCATTGATCGCGATCTTCCGCCATCGATCCCGCTTCGCCTGTTCCTCCCCCTTGCGGAGCTTCACCACCGAATGCTCCGCGAGCGCAGGATAAATCGCCGAAACCCCCAATTCCGTCGCCTTCTGAATCACCCATTCGAATTTCTGTTCGCGGGGCAACGCCTGTACCAGAGTAATCGCCGGACGCGGCGCGGGCACCACCGACTGCTGCTCCACCTCCAGCCACGCCACCCTCCGCTCCACATGCACCAACCTCGTCCGCGCCTCATGCCCGACCCCGTCGGTCACCTCCACCAGATCCCCCTCCCGGGCCCGAATCACGTGGGCAAGATGATGAAGCTCCTCCCCCTCCACCTCGATCCTCTCCGGGGACCACCGCTCCGGCTCGATAAAGCAGCGCATCGCGGCCGTCCTTCCCGGTTACTTCCCGCTCCCCGAAATCACCTCGCGATGCCGGTAGAAGGACTCCGCCATCTCCTTGATGCCCCTCGCCTTGGGATAGTTCTTCTCCTCCTCGCGCTCCGCAAATTCCTCCAGCAGCTTCCGCTGCTTCCGGTCCAGCTTGTCCGGAACCTCGATCGTTACTTTCACATTGTGGTCTCCGATCCGGTTCCCGTGAACGCCGCTCACCCCTTTGCCCTTGATGCGAAACATCGCCCCATTCGCCGTTCCCGAAGGGATCTTCAACGTCGTCCACCCCTGCACCGTCGGAACCTCCACCGTGCCGCCGAGCGCCAACACATGCATCGGCAGCGGATACTCACAGAAAATGTCATCGCCATGCCGCTCAAAGAACGGGTGCGGCTGAACGTGAATCACCACATACAAATCACCCGATGCCCCCCCACGGGCCCCGCTCTCCCCCTTGCCCCCCAGCCGAAGCCGCGATCCCGTCTCCACCCCCGCAGGAATCCGCATCGAAATCGTCTTCCGCGACCGCACCCGCCCTTCCCCCCGGCACTCCCGGCACGGGTTGGAAATCGTCTGCCCCGCCCCGCCGCACGCCGAACAGGTCTGACGGACCTGAAAAAATCCACTGCTCGCCACCACCACCCCGCTCCCGCCGCACCTGCGACAGGTCTCCCGCTTGCTGTCGGCACCCAAGCCTGACCCCCCGCAACTTCCGCACCCATCGAGAAGGTTCAGCGTAATATCCCGCTGCGACCCGAACACCGCCTCCTCGAATTCGATTTCCAGATCGTAGCGCAAGTCCGCTCCCCGCGCCGCGCCGTCCCGGCCACCCCGGCCGCCCCCGCCAAAAAAATCATCAAAAATGCTTCCCGAGCCGCCCATCGCACCCATGAACGTGCGGAGCGCCTCTTCCAGATCCACCCCACCAAACCCGCCGAACCCACCCCCCCCGCCCCCGGGACCGAACGCGCTCGAGCCAAACTGATCGTAGCGTTGCCGCTTCGCAGGGTCGCTCAACACCTCATAGGCTTCCGAGATCTCCTTGAACTTGTCCTCGGCTTCCTTGTTCCCCGGATTCTTGTCCGGGTGGTACTGCACCGCAAGCTTGCGGTAGGCCTTCTTGATCTCGTCCGCCGAAGCCGTGGCGCTGACTCCCAACGTCTGATAAAAATCCTTATTGCCCCGTGCCATGTCAGGATTCCGAAGGTCCGCTGGATACCACCACTTGCGCCGGACGGATCAAACGCTCGCCCAACCGGTACCCCTTCCGAAACACCGTCACCACCGAATCCGCAGGAACCTCCGCCGAAGGCTGATGGGTCACCGCTTCATGCACATGCGGATCAAAGGCCTCCCCCTCGGGATCCACCGGTTCCACCCCGAACTTTTTCACCGCAGCTTTAAATTGTTCGAACACCAGGGCAAACCCCTGTTGCACCGCATCGTCCGCCTCGTGCTCCGCCGCCGTCTTCAAGCCCAGCTCAAAATGATCCAAGACCGGCAGCAATTCCTTCAAAAGCTCTTCATTCGCACGCAGCGCCCACGCATCCCGCTCCCGCAACGTCCGCCGGCGAAAATTGTCAAAATCCGCCTGCAAACGCAACAAACGGTCATTCAGCGCCGCAACCTCAGGTGAAGCTGGCTCCGGCTTGGCTTCCGCATCCCCTCCCGCCGCTGCCTCCGGTCCGGAGTTGGGATCGTTCAGTCCGGACACATCCTCAAGTTCCGGGCAATCATCTTCTTTAGGTTCCGTGGTCATGGTCATGGACATTGATGTTGTTACGTTGACTTCTTGATGAAAGGTCGGGCAAAACGGCTCTCCCGCGAAAGCAGCCCGGACCAAAACGATCCGCAAAGGTACGCAGATCGAAAAAAATTACAAGAGCTTGGTCAGCTTGAGGCAATTCCCCGTGGCATTGTCCCGCTGGTAATGAACCTCATCCACAAACTTGTGAATGATAAACATCCCCAGCCCGCGCTGGCGCTCCGCACTCACATATTCATCCGGGTTCACCACCCGCTGATGATCATAATCAAATCCTTTGCCCCGGTCATAGATCTCGATCACGATCCGGTCCCGGCATTGCATCAGGTTAATCCGCAACCCTGGATGGTTCGGATTGCTCATCGAGCTCGCCTCCCCACCATAGCTGTGCTCAATCACATTCGCGCACGCCTCGTCCACCGCCATTTCCAACTGCGCCGACTTGAACTCCGACATCCCCGCCCGCGCACTCATATCAATCACCGACTGCCGGATCATCCGCAAATAACTGTAGCGACAAGGCAAATGGAGGGTGACGAATCCTTCAATCGCCGGGTCGCCAGGCTGCCCCGAACAGGGCGGGGGAGTTGAATTCATATCGCTCATGAATACACCTACGCGTGGGTGAACTTACTGATCGCAAGTTGAGAGTCCGGATAAATCTGCAAAATTTTATCGAAGCCCAGCAGCTCGACAATGCTCATGATCTTCGGCGAAAGTCCGGCCAGCTTCAGATCCCCGCCCGCTTCCCGCGCCTTACGGGCATACCCGATCAACGCACCCAGCGAGGCGCTGTTAATGTAATCGAGATGGGAACATTCCAGCAAGATCCGCATGCGGCCTTGTTCCTTCAATTCTCCGAAGCTTTTCTCCAGCCGGGGAAAGGAATATGCATCCAGCGCTCCATCCAAATGCACCACATCAACATCCCCAACCTGCTCCAGCTTGATTTGACACTCTCTCATGGCACGTAGCATCCTAGGGGGTTTCGCGGCGGATGGCAAGAAGAGTCATGTCATCATAGGGGGGCTGATCCCCCACGAAACGGTCCAGGCGATGCCGGATCGTCTCCACCAAAGCCCTCGCTCCCGGTCCCGAACCGTCACGGCACGCATCAAAAAATCGCTCTGTTCCCCACTCCTCCCCTTGCCCGTCCATCGCCTCGGTAATTCCATCCGTGTAACAAACAAGAAGTTCCCCCGGCCCCAACGGAACCTCCACCTCCTCCAGCAGCTCATCGAACGTATCCGCATCCGTCATCCCAATCGCCGTCCCCCGCGACTCCACCAACCGGATCTGCCCCGACGAATCCACCAGAACCGGCTTTTCATGCCCCGCCCGCGCCACCTTCAACCGTCCCGCCCCCCGGTCATACACCATGTAAAGCATCGTCACAAACATATCGTCGGAAATGTCCCGGCTCATCACCCGGTTTAACGACTTCAGCACCTCGGCGGGATGCACATTCCCCGCACTTTGCGCTCTCAGCACGCTCCGGCAGATCGACATCAACAACGCCCCCCCAATGCTCTTCCCCGAAACATCGGCGATCGCAATCCCCAGATGATCCTCATCGATTTCCACAAAATCAAAATAGTCCCCGCCAATCTGCTGGGCCGGCTGGTTAAACGCCCCGATCTCCACCCCTCGCCATCGCGGTAGTTCCTTCGGCAGCAGCGACGACTGAATCTGCCGCGCCAGCGCCAGATCGTGATCAATCCGCTTCTTCTCGTCAATCGTCTCCCGCAATCCCGCATAATGGATCGCCGCCGACGCCTGGTCGGCCAATGCCTGCAAAAGATTCAGATCCGTCTGGGCAAACGGCTGCCCATCGATCCGGTTGGCTACCGTAAGCACCCCCAGCACATCCTGATGAAACCGCATCGGGACCAGCAACATCGATTGAATGCGCAGAAAGTCGATTTCATGCTTCGGCACCCGAGGATCCACATCCCCGTTCGCAATCAACAGCGGCGTGTTCAAATCCGCCACCTGCCCCACCATCCCCTCCCCCCGCGCAAACGACACCGACCTCACCAATTGCTCCACATGCCGCGACTTGCTCACCGGTGTGGCCGTCGAAGGGGTCAACGCGTGATCCAGTGGCGGGAAGATCCCCGACAACGCCCTCGCGAACAATTCATCGGTATTCCGGTCGAGCAAATAAATCGCCCCCGCCGACGCCCGCGTCGTCCGCAGCGCATAAAACAACACCCGCTTCAACAGCAGGTCCGGCTCAATCATGTCCGCCTCCGCGAACACTTCCCCCACATCGTGCACGAACCCGAAAATGACCTCCTTCTCTTGCAGCAATTGATCGTGCAACCGCCGCAACTTCTGCCAGCGGAAATACATATACGCACCCCCCGCGGCAAGCAGGAGTTGGGTCGCCGCCATGAGGTAGGTCAGCAGACTCGTCGCTTGAACCACCGGCTCACTCATACCCGGTCATGACCGGTCGCTTTCTTTCCGGTTCAAGTCCTCGCGAAGATACGTCAAAACATCCTTGAAACGCGGCGCATTGTCCGGATGCAGGGCCACCAGATTCTCGTGGGCATCCAAGATCGTCCGGGTCGCTTCCGTCTGAGATCCCGCCATCGCTTCCAGAGGTTTCATCGCCACCCCCGGTCCCGTCGCGCCCCCCTCCGCCGAAGCCGAGGCCTCGCGAGCCTCCACCACCTGATCGAGGCCCAGTGTCGCCAGAAGACCCCGGGTCCGCGGGGAAAGGTTCATCATAATCACCGGACCCCGGCCCGCCCGCTTCATCCGCGTCGATAGCCCCGCAATCACCCCCATAAACGTGCTGTCCATCCCGATGCACCCCAGCATGTCCATATGCAGCACATGAACCCCCTGCTCGATCGCATCCTCTCCGAATTGTTTCAAAGACGAGCTAATCTTAAACGAGCCCCGCCCCTCCACCTTCACAAACGCCGTATCCCCGGAAATCGCTACCAGCGCCCGGTCACCGGATTGGATCGGAAGCGCATTCAAACCCGCCTCCGGAAAACAAAAACACCCTGGCCCGGCAATTGCGGGTTACCCACCAACCAGAATGTAGCGCATCCTGTCATCGCGAAATCCATTCGCAGAAACAAACATTCCTTTGAGAACTTCGTCTCCGCTATCGAGGGTGATGCCTTCAACGCGTTGAAGCTAACATCGCGCCATCAACGTGTCAACGGCCTCAGTCCATGCCTTCATCCCGATCCTCGTGTTCCCGTGTTGCTCCTGCTCCCCGGCGAAAGATCAGCACAAATTCCCCCCTCGGCTCCTGACGCTCAAAATGCTCCCGCCACCCCTGCGCCGTGTTCCACCCCGTCTGCTCAAACTTCTTCGTCAACTCCCGCCCCACAAACACCTGCATCAACGCGTCCATTCCTTCCAGATCCCGCAACAACTTCACCACCCGGTACGGCGACTCATACACCACCACCGGAAACCCCGGCCCAAGCAATTCCTCCAAAACCCTTCGCCGGCGCCCCGGCTTCACCGGTGGAAACCCCCCGAACAAAAATCCCGTCTCGTCCAACCCCGCCAACGCCACCGCCGTCGTCAACGCCGTTGGACCCGGCGCACACGTCACCGGCAACCCCGCCTCCCGTACCGCCTCCACCACCCGCGCCCCCGGATCTGAAATCCCCGGCATTCCCGAATCACTCACCAACCCCACCGCCTCCCCGCCCCGGATCCGGTCCAGCACCGGCCCCAGTCTCGACGCCTCGCTGAATTTGTGGCAACTCCACATCGGCACCCGGATTCCGTAGCGATCCAGAAGCCGTTTCGTCATCCGTGTGTCCTCTGCCAGCACCAATCCCACCCCCCGCAACGTCGCC
>DAOLCW010000033.1:7530-29465 GCA_035327665.1 Kiritimatiellia bacterium | reverse complement strand
TTTCGTCATCCGTGTGTCCTCTGCCAGCACCAATCCCACCCCCCGCAACGTCGCCACCCCCCGCCACCCGGTACCCCCCCGACTCCCCATCGTCGTCCCCCACCCCCACAACCCCCCCCACCCAACCCCCCCCCGCACGCCCCCCCAAAACCCGAAACCCCCCCCCCCCCCCACCCTCCCCCACCCCCCCCCGCCGCTCCATCGAATACCCCGAAGGTTCTGCCACCGCCCAGACCTCGCGCCCCTCTTGCACCACCGCAAAGTTGCGGGGGGTCGAGGAAAACGAAACCGTCATCCACACCGTGGTCCGCTCCGTCTCCTCCCGTTCCGCCCGCTCCACCTCCGGCACCGCCCCCGCAATCCGGTAGATCGGATACGCCAGACAGCTCCACACCGCCGCGAACAGCAACCATTGCAATAACGGGTGCCCGCGCATCGGTCAGCGGCCTCCCCCCAACGCCTCGACCAACGTCGTAATATTGTGACGCATCATCGCCATATACGTCGGATCATACGGAGGAAGGTTGTCCGCATACAAGCCTGCGGCAATCTTCACCCCCGCCTCCCGGGCCAGACTCTCCAGAACCCGGGGATTCGCCGTCTTTTCCGGAAACACCGCCGGAACCCGGTGCTGGATCAACGTCCGCAACACGTCCTTCAAATACCCCGGCTCCGGTTCCTGCTCCGTGGTCAGACCCAGCACCGTGATCGACCGCAGCCCGAACTCCCGGCACAAATACCCGAACGCCGCATGCGACGTCGTCACCTTCCGGTTCCGGCGGGGAATCCCCCCAATCTCACTCCGCGCCCAACGGTACAAACCATCCAGCTCCGCCGCATAGCGATCCGCTTCGCGATGAAAATGCGCCGCATGCTCCGGAGCCAGCTCGGCCAAGCGCTCCGCCATCAGAAACGCCGCCCGGCGCATATTCCGGACACTGTGCCACCAATGAGGATCAATCGCTCCCCGCGCATGCGCCGGACAGCACAGAAACACCTCGTCCACCTCCACCCGCAACGACGGCACACCCCGACCCAGCTCAAACATCGGCACCTGCCCCCCCAGCGATTCCCGCAACCCGTCAAGGTACGTCTCCAACCCCTTCCCCATCGCCACGATCAGCGCCGACTCCGACGCCCGCCTCAACTCCGATGGACTCGGATAAAACGCATGCGGATTCGCATCCACCGGCATCAAATCCACCACCTCCACCACCTCTCCCCCCACCTGCCGGATCAAATCACTCGCTATCGGATGCAACGTCGCAATACGGACCGGGGCGGCCCATGCCGCCCCGGTCACCAACAACAACAGGCACTGACAAAAAAATCGACTCACCGCACTTCCGGCGCACCCCAGCTCAACGCCAACTGCAACCACACCGAATGGGCATCCTTGCCCCCTTCGAGGTCGTCATAGTTGTATTGCAGACGCAGCGCCGCCCGACGCCACGGATCGAGATAGGCCGTAGCAATCGGACTCACCCGGAAACGCCGCTCCGAACCCAAATCCTCATTGCCCTCCACATAGCCGATCCGACCGCCCAGATCCAACCGCTGATTCAAGGTATACATCAGCTCGCTATAAAAACCGAACTCCCCGCCACCATGCAGATCCTCATGGTCATGCCCTTCCCCGTGACCATGTCCATCCTCCACATCCCGGTACAATACCTCGGTCGTCCACACCAGCGCCCGTCCCCCCGGCTCCAAACCCTTTTCACGCCACGTGTAGGTGAAGTCCAATCCCGCCACCACCATCCGGCGGCCTTCCTCTTCATCCCCAACCGCAAGGGAAAGCCCGGTCTCATACCGCCGGAAATCGTCCTTCCGGAACTGACCGAACACCCGGCCCACCCACACATCATCATCAAACTCCACCGCTTCCCCATGACCGTGATGGCCATCATGATCGTCTTCATCTTCGTCGTGCTCCCCATGCCCATGGCCATGACCATGCCCGGCAAGTTCACCAAACCCCACCGAAACCCCGAACGTCCGGTCAATCCCCTGATGCAGCCACGTCACCTCCCCGCCATCGTAGGCCAACCCTTCACCACCCAGAAACCGGCCGATCACCAAAGGCATATCCACCATGTTCCAGGCATGCAAATGGCGCGCATTGAGCTGCCCGAACCGGGCCAGCATCCGTCCCCCCCGAACCTCGAACCCGCCCGGAAGATCCTTCACCTTCAAAAACGCCTCTTCCCATTCGTTCTCCCACTCCTCCTCTGCACCATACGAAAAGGTATGCACCGCAAACCCCTCCAACATCCCCAACCGCAACGAAAGTCCCAATTCGATGCCTTGCACCGTACCCTTCTCCCGGCTCGGATCATGTTCACCCCCCGCAAGGTCCTCCGCATCCCGCGAGCTATCCCCAATCGCGCCGACAAAATGCGCGGACGGCGAAAAGGGACCAAACGAAGGGGCCAACCACCCCGGCTCCTCCTCCGACCACACCGTACCCGCCATCGCCACACCCGCCACCATCACCGAACGCAACACCAATCGTTTCATCACACATCTCCTTCAAGGTTCACTACACGAAAGTGAGTTATCATTATGAGTTGCCCCCCCCCTGTCAACCCCCAACCCCCAGATTCAACCGGGTGCTTGGCGTGACCCTTACGGTTGATGCACGGATGGCCGGGCCCTCCTCAGCGACATCACACACCCCTTTGACCCCCCGCAACTTCACCGCATCCTCGATCCGTAGCCGCGCTGGTCACAGCGCGGACGCCCCCTCCCGCCCATTTTCCAGGACCTTGGAAACCCAAACCCCCTCCACTTCCAAGGTTTGGAAACAAACTTGCGGGGGGTCAACCATCGACCGCCCCCAAAAAACCAACCCGAGATCCCTCTACGCGCCACCCTCAAAAGGAGTTTTTCCCCGCGCCAACGATACCAATCAGCGGACCCGTGATGAGCGCTTATTTATACGACTTCCTCGAAAAGCCTAACTGCGTGTCACGGGGTTCTGTATTCATTCTTTTAAAACCGTAAAGATCGTTTGTGATAGTAGTCCGCCAGCTCCCAGATGCGATTCACGTCGTACATGGGGTCGACTATATCGCGATGATGTCTGTTCAGGCCCGCTTGAGCAGCTCGCAGAGCCTCAGACATTTTGTCTGCCCCCCTATTAAAGTGCATTTTTGATCTGTCAATAAGCACCTTGGCTGCCTGCTCGGATTTCCCCTCAGCCTCCAACACGCTATTAATGCTTCGAATGCCGTGATTCATGGAGTCTCTCCATATTGCAACAGCCTGATTGATTTGGGGGTTATCAGTGGGTTTCGACACTATTTCGTGCATAAATTTACCAAGTGCGTTGAACATCACGGCGGATTCGACAAAATCCTGGTGATCGAAAATGATCGTTTGACTTCCAATCTCAATATAGTTCCCACGCAAATCTTTGTGCGTTCGAGAGTATTGGCGACGAACGTCAAATCGCAATCCGGATAACCCTCTGTGAAGGTCTCGCCACAATTCGTCCGATATTTCCAGAACAGCAGCAACAAAGTTGAGATGCTTAAGCCGAGCATCACGTGCAGCAAGTTCTGCCAAGGTGAATGAACGGTGCCCCATTCGATTTGTTATTGTGATGAACGAATCAACGGACATGCCAAACTTCAGCACAGAAGATGGATCAATGACATAGACTCCGTCATTGAAACGGATACTTCGTCTTTCGACATATGTTGCGATTCCGCACACATTACCTCGGCTATTCACAACAGGACCTCCTGAATTGCCTGGAGATATGTCGGCAGAGAACTGTATAATCGACCGTCCTCTATCAATGCGTTTGCCAGCCACATATCCTTTCGTGAGTGTCCATCGGTGCCCGTATGGATGGCCCATGACAAAAATTGGCTCACCTATGTGTATGGCGTCCGGGCGCTCAAATGAAAGTGTCTCGTAAGTACCGGGATCAATTTTGAGCATTGCAAGATCCAGCTGCGCAGAATGTGCAGCCACATGGTGGACCGGGAACCGGCGCCCATCGTGAAATTCTACCAATGCCCTCGGCGCCCCCTCAATTACATGATGGTTGGTCAGGATGTAGCCGTTTGTGCAAATAACAAATCCCGAACCCAATCCATTTGGTGTCCGTATGAAGACCGTAGAGCAAGTCAGCCGCGTTATAATATCGCGTTCACTTATAGAGTCGATTGTCTCGGCCCAGCACATCACCGGAATCACGGCGAGTGAGAGCGTGATCGATAATAGAGATAAAGCCTTCATATTTACCGAACGGTTGCCTCACCCTTTGCCGCGACTAGCGGCAATAGGGTGCAGGCGGATGTTCGGCTCTTATCTCCTATTGTTCGCGCTCTTGACTTCTAACGGACGAATCTTGTCGTAGTCCATGAAATCATGGCTGAAGACGCGAACGACTCTGCCATTCTCGTAGACGACTGACAGCCACATTTTTTCGCTGCTCCCCCTCAATCCGTGATATGGTGAACCGTAATAACGGATTTCTCGTCCTTCCCCTAGTGGTTCCATAATCTGAGGTGTTCCCAGGCGTGATTCTACGTTAGACGTATCTGCCCCAATTGGAATCGCATACGGGTCGAACTTCACCAATAACTCTGCATACTCCCTTTCTTGGGCCTTTTGGGATGGCGACCGGGGAATGAGCCTAGTGAGTATGAACGCGGCAGTCAGCCCGGGATCCACTGACTGTTTTGGTGGGGCCTGGGGCCGCAACGCAGCGGTTAGCGCATGGCCAATTAAATCTTCAGATTCGAGGACGGTCTCAATTCTGGATTCGGGATTACCCAATGTACGAAGGTTTACTCGAGAGTTCATGTAGGGCTCGCTTCGCATCTCAAATGCCGGAGGGACGCAGACCTTGCGAAGGTGGTCGTCGGTGAAGACAAGGTAATAGTGCCCATACACGTCATTGCGGTAGAAACTGACGCAGCGGATAACAACATTGGACACCACAGCCGTGAACTGGTGGTAGCCACGTGCAGAGAGCTGCTGCTCAACTTCGTGCTGCGTCATTCCGTGCTGAACGGTTGCCAGTGCAGTCGGGGAGACATTCGGACTGTAGGGCTTCGGGGGTTTCTGCGCGTACGCTGACTGACCTAGCAGCAGGGATATTGTGATTGCGGTCGCACATGCTGTCTTCATCTTATCACCTCCTGCCGAACATCGTAATAGCCGTCACGCATAGCAAAGCCCAACGGCATGTTTTCCGTCAACGTCTCTGCGTTTTCTCAAGGATTCATGCCCTTCAAATGACGCATATCATGCAGAATCAGACCGTTGATATGCGTCAAACGAAAACCCATCGGCCTCGCAAACGTGCTCGTACACGCTCAAACCTATCGAAATCGAGAAAACGGGTCAACCTTCGCTCCATTTCTTCTCTCTGCGCTCCCTGCGCCCTCTGTGGTTCCCCTCCCTCCCATCCGTGTTATCCGTGGAATCCGTGGTTAAATTAACCCCTGAACACCGAATCCTGAACCCTCTCCTCACCCAACCGCCGTCACCCGGATGCGACAGAGCTTGCCGTTCACGTTGACCTCTTCCCCATCGCTCCACCCGTCCTCGAAGGCCTGGCAGTGTTCAGCGAGGGTCTCGGCAAAAATCGTCTCTCCGTGCTCGGCAAACGCGCGCCGGATTTCTTCATCCGCGGTCGCGTAGTCGATGCGGATGCGTTGGGCGATATCGAAGTCCGCCGCCTTGCGAAGGTTCTGGATCTTGTTCACCAGCTCACGAGCCAGTCCCTCCCGGATCAGGCCTTCATCCAGCTCGGTGTCGAGGGCCACGCTGAAGGATCCTTCCGACGCCACCGCGAGCCCCGGCAGCGGAGTCCGCTCCACCACCAGTTCATCGCGACCCAACCCGATGACCTCTCCCTCCACCTCGATTTCAAAGGCATCCGAGGCAAGCTTCGCCGCCAGTTCGGACGAGGTCAGGGCCATCACCGCCTTATTGATCTTCTGGACCTTCGCCCCCAGCCGGGGACCCAGCGTCTTGAAGTTCGCCTTTGCCGACAACGTGGCCAGACTCGCTTCATCCCCGCTGAACACCACATCCTTCACATTCAACTCGTCCAACACCAGCGCCCGCAGCGCGCTGACCCGCTCCCGTCGCAGGGGGTCATGACTTACCACATGAAGGCTTCGCAACGGTTGACGCACCTTGAGGTTGTGTTCGGTCCGGAGCTGCCGCCCCAACGCCACCACCTGAAGCACATCCGCCATTTGCGCTTCCAGTTCCGGATCGCGACGCGACGGGTCGGCCAACGGATAGTCGCAAAGATGAACCGACGGAGGCGAATCCACCCCCCGCAAGTTGCCGTAAATCTCCTCCGCGATGAACGGCACAAACGGACCGGCGATCTTGCTCAACCGCATCAACACTTCGTACAGGGTCTGGTAAGCATGAAGTTTGTCGGTGTCGTTGGAACTCTTCCAGAACCGCCGCCGGCTCCGCCGAATGTACCAATTCGTCAGGTCATCGAGGAAATGCACGAACGGCCGCACCGACTGTTGAAGGTCGTACCGGTCCAGCGCCTCCACCACATCTCCGTTCAACTTCTCCAGACAGCTCAAGATCCACCGGTCGAGCAACGGCCGCTCCTCCACCGGAGCCCCCGTCTCCGCGTTCGGAACCCACCCGTCGATCCGGGCGTAGGTCACAAAGAACGCATAGGCATTCCACCACGGCAGCAGCAAGTGCCGCAGCGACTGCAAGACCCCGTCCTCGCTGAAACAAAGATCCTCCGCCCGCACCACCGGCGAGTAGATCATGTACAACCGCAACGCATCCGCTCCGTAAGTATTGAGGATATGAACCGGGTCAGGATAATTCTTCAACCGCTTGCTCATCTTCCGGCCATCTTCGGCCAGGATCAACCCGTTCACCACCACGTTGCGGAACGCGGGCTTTTTGAATAGCGCCGTCGACAAAATCAACAGGGTATAAAACCACCCTCGCGTCTGGTCCAACCCCTCCGCGATAAAGTCGGCGGGAAAATGGCCCTCGAACCGCTCCCGGTTTTCAAACGGATAATGGCACTGGGCATACGGCATCGACCCGCTCTCGAACCAGCAATCCAACACCTCCGGCGTCCGGAGGTACACCTTCCCGTCCTTCACGATCTCCACCTTGTCGAGCATGTGCTTGTGCAGGTCGGTGATCGTCTGACCGGACAACCTCTCCAGCTCCTCGATCGACCCCATACACAGGATGTCCTCCCCGTCCTCGGAGATCCACAGCGGGATACATGACCCCCAGAACCGGTTCCGGCTGATGTTCCAGTCCTTCGCATCCTTCAACCAATTGCCGAATCGCTTCTCCCCCACATAGGACGGCATCCAGTGGATGGAATCGTTGTTCGCCACCAGCTCGTCCCGCAAATCCTCCACCCGCACATACCACGCATCGATCGCCCGGTAGATCAGCGGCGTATCCGTGCGCTCGCAGAATGGATAGTTGTGCATGAGGGTGGCATGGCGAACCAGCTTGCCCTCCTCCTTCAACCGTTTGATGAGCGCTTTGTCCGCGTCCTTGCAGAATTGCCCAGCATACTCCGGCGTGACCGAGGTGAACCGGCACTCCTCATCCAATGGATCGACCAGGGCAATCCCCTCCCGGCGGCATACCCGGTAGTCGTCCTCGCCATACGCCGGGGCCAGATGCACGATCCCCGTCCCATCCTCCGTGCTCACAAATCCATCCGTCACCACCCGGAACGCCCCTGCCTGATCCGCGAAATAAGGAAACAGTGGCTCATACGTCCAGCCCGCGAGATCGCTTCCCTTGAGCCGGGCCACCACCTTATACTCCTCGGGCTTTTTGAAATAGGCCGCCAACCGGCTTTCCGCCAGCAGGTAACGGGTCGCGTCCGACGCATCCTCCACCACCACATAGTTCACCTCCGGCCCCACACACAGCGCGAGGTTCGACGGCAACGTCCACGGCGTGGTCGTCCACACCAAAGCGAACACCTCCCCCTCCGGCCGCCCCGACCCTCCCGTCAATCGCACCCGGATCGTAATGTCCGGGTCCTGCACATTCTTGTAGTTGCTGTTCGCTTCAAAGTTCGACAGCGGCGTGGTCAACTTCCAACTGTACGGCATGATCCGGTAATCCTTGTAGATCCGGCCCTGCTCCCACAATTGCTTGAACACCCACCACACCGACTCCATGAACGTCAGGTCCATCGTCTTGTAATCGTGGTCGAAATCCACCCACCGACCCATCCGGGTCACCGTCTTCCGCCACTCGCTCACATACCGGAGCACCATCGACCGGCACGTCTCGTTGAACACATCCACCCCCGCCTGCTTGATCGCCCCTGCCCCGGCAAGCCCCAGCGCCTCCTGGGCCAGCGCTTCGATCGGCAACCCGTGGCAGTCCCACCCGAACCGCCGTTCCACATAATGCCCCCGCATCGCCTGGTACCGCGGAATGATGTCCTTGATCGTGCCGGCCAGCAGGTGGCCGTAGTGCGGCAAGCCCGTCGCGAACGGTGGTCCGTCGTAGAATACAAATTCCGGACTCCCTTTCCGCTGGTCCACCGACCGCTCGAAAATCCGCTCCTCCTCCCAGAACCGGAGGACCTTCTCCTCCATCCCCGGGAAATTCACCTTGTTGCTGACCGGCTTAAACATAACGATTTCCTAAATGCAAAAGCCCGTATTCAACCAGCGAACGCCTCCAAGCGCAACGCTGAAGGTTCCAACCACCACGTTCCCGATAATCTGAAATAGAAGTACGTTATTGACTTGTCCGCCCGTCCTCTTTATCAGTATTGCGAAATTCGGCAATCCTCCTTGGGAATCCATATGAAAAAAATTGCGCACCTTACCGTCCTCTTCACGGTCGCCGCCCTACCTTTCGCAGAGGTTGACGCAAGCTTGATCTTCACCTTTGATCATCCGGTAACATTAACCGAAGAACAAGCCCCCGGGGCCTGGTATCGAAACCGGTATTCTCCCGCAGGCTTTGAATCACAGGTCTTTTTCGACGGAGACAATCGACTCCGTCTTACCATTGCGGCTTCCGACGGCGCAGATCATCGCCCGAGCATTGTCTCCACCGCATTTTATGACACGCAAGGCCGAGCCTTCGATGTCGCTACCGATACCACTTTTATCTCCGCTGACCTTTATATCGACGCTTCATGGGAAACCACCGGGCGCCGCATGGGCGGTTTCTGGGGAACCGCTCGTACCTACGCCAACCCAACCGTAAACAATGCGTTTCCGATCATTGATTTCACGAGCGACAACAACAATCCCCGGTTTCGAGGGTGGAGCGGACAATTTGGCTGGTTGGATATGGGGTTGCCCACCGGTTTCACCTATGACACATGGTACACCTTGAATATCGAACTGGTCGGAAGCGAGTTTATCTACACCGTGGGCGACTTGACTCTCTCGGTTACGGCCTTCGGCAGTGATTACATCGGAAATGTCATTTTGCACGGCCAGAACACACAAGCTGGCGTGGACTACGTAATGTACTGGGATAATGTGGTGGCCGTCCCCGAGCCCTCCTCCTTGGCCTATCTCGTAATCGCCGCTGCGGGTTTCCTTGCGGCACGCCGCTGGCACATGATCTCGACCTGATTCAATTCGACTCCCTCTGGATGCATGGCTCGACCTTTTCCAGACCCGTCATCTTGTCGAACCCATTGATGCCGGCACTTCATGACTCCTGTTTTGGAGGAATGATCGCTTTACCGATAACATGCTGGTGCATATTTCCGGATCTCCGCCGAACAGATTTCGGCGCTACAGTAAATTGTCGCCATTTCGTAGCTCCCATATCCGATGGGCGCGATTTGTGTCAGGATGTTTTGGGTAATGGAATAAGTAATGGAATGAGTACCCCATTCTGCTTGAAGCTCCCCCGTCAACCAGTACACTGTCCTTTCGATTTCAGTAGTGTGATCACCTCAAAACCCAACCGGAGACCCTCCCATGAGCTACGTATGTCAGGATAAACTCGTCATTCTCGGCGCCGCTGGCGCCATCGGCTCCAACCTCACCCAAGCCGCCCTCACCCTCGGCATGACCCCCAACATCTGCATGTACGACCCCTTTGAAAAAGGCCTCAAGGGTGCCGCCGAGGAAATCTACCACTGCGCCTTCCCCGAAGCCCGTGTCACCTGGACCACCGATATCAAGGAAGCCCTGACCGGAGCCAGTTACATCGTCTCGTCCGGTGGCGCCCCCCGCAAGGAAGGTATGACCCGCGAGGACCTCCTCAAGGGCAACGCCGAAATCGCCGCCCAGCTCGGCAAGGACATCCGGGCCTACTGCCCCGACCTCAAGTTCGGTGCGGTCATCTTCAACCCCGCCGACATCACCGGCCTCACCGTCCTCGTCCACAGCGGCCTCGCCCCCTCGAAGATTGGTACCCTCGCCGCCCTCGACAGCACCCGACTGCAAACCGCCCTCGCTCAGCACTTCGGGGTCGCCCAGCATGAAGTAACCACCTGCCGCACCTATGGCGGACATGGCGAGCAAATGGCCGTCTTCGCCAGCACCGCCAGTGTCAAGGGCACGCCTCTTACCGATCTCATCGGCACCGACAAACTCCCCGCCGATCAATGGGAAGCCATCCGTAAACATGTTCAGCAGGGCGGCAAGAAAATCATCGAGCTCCGCGGTCGCAGCTCCTTCCAAAGCCCTTCCCACCAAACCCTCCTCATGGTCAAGGCGGTCATGGACGGCAAAGGCTACGACTGGCCGGTCGGCTGCTACGTCCACGATCCCGCCCACGGGTTCGAGCACATCATGATGGCCATGGAAACCACCCTCACCCAAGCCGGCGTGTCCTGGAAAGTGCCCACCGGAACCGAATCCGAACTCAACGACCTCAAGATCTCCTACGGCCACCTTGTCAAACTCCGCGACGAAGTCATCGCCATGGGCATCCTCCCCCCCGTCACCGAATGGTCGTCCGTAAATTCAAACCTTTAGGATCATGACCTATAACGTTTCGGAATGGAGGGTCAGCCGGTACGCCGCAGCCTGACCAAGGCGGAAGCTCCCGACCCTCCAAACCAGAAAGATTTTGGATGATGACAACTCCTTATCTTCCCCAGCGTTCACGCTGGGGAAGATGGTTGAACACCTGAAATCTTCGACCATATGGAGTGCGGAAGCTTGATTCCGCTTTGTCCTTCGCTTCTCGAAGCGAAGGTGAACGATACAGCAGCACGGCCTTGCCGCGGCGAAGCTCCGAAGGAGCGAACACGGGCCGAAAACTTCAGGTATCATCACCACCCCAAACCCCTTCGGCTCGATCATTCGGATCCAATTCAAACCCTTACTTCAACACACTCCGGCTTGATCCCGCCCCCCGCTCCGCGTAAGCTCTCGTCGTGGAACCGGTTCCAACCAATAGCGCGGTGCAGGGGGATCTCTTCCCCCCACCCGAGCCGCCCTGGGCGACCCTCTCCGACGAGCAACTCCTCGGCTGGCGCATCTCTGACCTCAAAGTCTCCCTGAACTCCCCTCCCATCCAACAGCGCGTCGAGCGGCTTTATCGGGAGCTCGAAGCCAAACACCTCCTCTTCCGGCCCGCCTGCTACCTCACCACCGAATGGCTCACCCCTGACCGCATCCCCCATGTCGGCATCCCCTTCTACCTCGCCCACCCCCGCCTCATCCGCCTCGAAAAAACCATGATGCTCGAAGCCGAGGGCGAATCCGAGGAGGAGTGCATGAAACTCCTCCGCCACGAAACCGGACATGCCATCAACTACGCCTACCAGCTCTTCCGCAAATCCCGCTGGCGCGAATTGTTCGGCCCCATGACCACCGAGTACGACCCCCACTCCTACATCATGCGTCCCTACAGCAAACAGTTCGTCACCCATCTCCGCGACAACTACGCCCAAGCCCATCCCGACGAAGACTTCGCCGAAACCTTCGCCGTCTGGCTCACCCCCAACCTCGACTGGCGCAAACGCTACGCCGACTGGGGCGCTCTGAAAAAACTCGAATACGTCGACCACCTCATGGCCGACCTCGCCGGCAAGCCACCCACCGTTACCGAGGGTCCACGCTATTGGGCCGCCTCCCGGACCCGAAGCACCCTCGGTTCCTACTTCAAAGCCAAACAGCGTGAATTCGGCGAAGGCTTCAAAGGCTTCTACGATCCCGCCCTCAACACCCTTTTTCCCTCGCCCCCTGCCGGCAGCCCCACCGAGCCCGCCCACCGCTTCCTCAGTCGCCACCGCAAATCCTTTGTTAACATCATTTGTGAATGGGGGCTCATCCCCAAATACTCTGTCCATCAACTTGTGTCCCGACTGGTCGAGCGCGCCAAGGCCATGAACCTTCGCGTCCCAACCGAGGCCGACCCCACCCTCCTCCTCCGGGTCGGAGTCAGCCTCAACTCCCTTCTCCTCGGCGAGCAAGGACGCTACAAACCCCCTGCCCCGGAAACCAAACCCTCATGAAGATTCCCGTCCTGATCGATCTTGAAACCATTCCGCCCGAAGATCCAAACTTCGAGGGCCTCACCGAAGCCGTCCGCGAATCCATGGAATTTCATGTCATCGCCTCCCTCCACGACCTCGGCTACGACGCCCCCGTCGTCCCCTTCGGACCCGACCCCCTCCACACCCTCCGCACCCTCCTCGACCTCAAGCCCGACCTCGTCTTCAACCTGACCGAACACTTCCGTGGCGACCGCCGGCAGGATGCCAACATCGCCGGTCTTCTCGATCTCGTCGGACTGCCCTACACCGGCTCCGGACCCGGTACCCTCATCCTCTGCCGCGACAAAATCCTCTGCAAACGCGTCCTTGGCCATCATCGCATCCGGGTCCCCCACTTCTTCTCCGTCCCTCCCGGACGCAACGTCCCCAAGGGCCGGCGCAACTTCCCGCTCATCGTAAAGCCCGCCCTCGAAGACGGATCCGACGGCATCAGCATGGCCTCCATCGTCAATGATCCCGCCGAGCTCGCCACCCGCGTCGCCATGATCCATGAACGCATGAAACAACCCGCGATCTGCGAAGAATACATCGAGGGCCAGGAGCTTTACGTCGGCCTCATCGGCAACGAACGTCTCACCGCCTTCCCCGCCCGCGAAATCCGCTTTGGCCGCACCGGGGATGGCGGCCCCTCCATCGCCACCTCCCGGGTCAAATGGGACGAGGCCTACCGCGAAAAATGGGCCATCACCTACGCCCATGCCGACCTCCCCCCCGATCTCGAGCGGCGAGTCGCCCACACCAGCAAGAAAATCTACCGCCACCTCCAACTCCGCGACTACGCCCGCATCGACCTTCGCCTCTCCCCCCAGGGCGACATCGTTTTCCTCGAAGCCAACCCCAATCCCAACATCAGCGCCGGTGAAGATCTCGCCGAAGCCGCCGAACGCACCGGCATCGAACATACCCAGCTCATCGAAAAACTCGTCGCCATCGCCCTCAAACGCGTCAGCGCAACCGCCTGAAAGGAAATCCTAAGCGGTAACCGCGTCCGCAAGAATGCGGATGGTCACCCCCATGGCCCCCCCTGCGAGAACCAACGACAGCGCCTTCAAATCGTATGTGCTACTCATGCCTCAGCGCCTCCACCGGATCGAGCCGCGAGGCCCGGATCGCCGGGGCCAACCCAAAAAACAACCCCACCATCCACGACACCAGCAGCGAAACCACCACCGAGCTCGGCGTCACGACTCCCTCCCACCCCGTCCATCTCCCGGTCAGCGGCACCGCCACGACCCCCGCCAAACAGCCAGCTACCCCGCCCAGCGTGGACAGGGTCACCGTCTCCACCAAAAATTGATAAAGGATGTCCCGCCGGGTAGCCCCCAGCGCCCGCCGGACTCCGATCTCCGGAATCCGCTCCGTCACGATCGCCAGCATGATGTTCATGATCCCGATTCCCCCCACCAGCAAAGAAATCCCCGCAATCGTCAACAACACCAGATTCAGAATCCGCTGGGTCTGCTGCTTCGCCTTCAGAATCTCGAAGGGAATCGTCACCGCGTAATCCCCCTGCGGACGGTTCGCCTCCAGCGTCCGCTTCACCACCGCCGCCGCCGGACCCAGATCGTTCTCGTCCTTACTGTGAACGATCATCTGACTGACCGGCGTCCGGGTGAACTCAAACGATCCCGCCTCCCGCCGGATCGTCGAGATCCCGAATCGCTGGCGGGCGGTCGTCTCCGGCATATAAATCGTGCGGCTGCCTCCCGGAGCCACCGTCCGGATCACTCCCACAATCTCCAATTGCTTATCCCCGATCCGAATGTGCGGCGGTGTTCCTCCCGCCAGTGGCCGCGTCAACCCCTCCAAGGCTTCCGGGACCAGAGCCACCGGAGCCGACAGCATCTCATCGAGGTCGCTCAACATCCGCCCCGACACCAGCTCGCTCTCGAACAAGTCAAAATAGCCCGGCGGAACCCCCAGCGCCTCCGCATCGATCCTCAGCCCCCCCTGCGAAATCCGCGACCGCACCCGCTGCGCCGTCCGCACCTCCGACCTCGGCAATGCCGCCCGGATCTGAGCCACATCCTGCTCGGTCAACCCGAACTCCAGAATGCGCGGACCCCGCCTCCGTCCCCCCGTGGTCGTCTGGGGCTGTGGCGTGGTCGGCTGCACCGAGTCCACGAGAATGTTATTCAAGCCCAGCCCGGCAATTTCCCGCATCACCGAACGCTGAGCCCCCTCCCCGATCCCCATCATCGTAATCACCGCCGCCACCCCGAAAAACACCCCCAACAAAGTCAATGCCGACCGCAACTTATGCCGCAGTAAATTGCGCATCCCCGACACCACCAGATCCCACAACCACCCCCGCGCCATCATGACATCACTTCCCCCAATACCCCGTCCACAATCCTCACCCGCCTCGGCATCGCCTCCGCGATCGCCATATCATGCGTGATGATCACCACCGTCTTCCCGCTTTCGTGAAGCCGCTCGAATAACCCCAAAATCTCCTTCCCCGTCTTCTGGTCCAGATTCCCCGTCGGCTCGTCCGCCAGCAGCAGCTCCGGCCCGGTCACCAGCGCCCGGGCAATCGCCACCCTCTGCCGCTCCCCCCCCGACAACTGGGTCGGACGGTGCTTTAGCCGATGCGCCATCCTCACCTGATCCAAAGCCGCCTCCGCCCGCTCCCTCCGCTCCCGGTGCGGCACCCGCTGGTAAAACAGCGGCGTCTCCACATTCTCCACCACCGACACATTCGAAATCAGATGGAACGACTGAAAAATAAACCCGATCATCCGCCCCCGCAGCCGCGACCGCTCATCATCCTCCAACCCGCTCACATCCCGGCCGTTCAGCAGGTACCGCCCCGACGTCGGACGGTCCAGCAGCCCCAGGATATGCAGCAACGTCGACTTCCCCGACCCCGACGGACCCACGATCCCCAGATAGTCGTTGTCCCGGATCGTCAGCGACGCCTCCTTCAGCACCGTGAGGC
This sequence comes from Kiritimatiellia bacterium, assembly GCA_035327665.1. GTDB lineage: Bacteria > Verrucomicrobiota > Kiritimatiellia > CAIVKH01 > CAIVKH01 > DAOLCW01. The sequence continues at coordinate 14,034 of DAOLCW010000033.1, read as the reverse complement.
CGCCCCCTGTCTCATACGTTTTCGTGACCCGTTCCAGCGCGATCATGACGAAGGTTCCGGCGCGGTCAACAGCACCCGGTCCCCCGCCGCGAGCCCCGAGCGTATTTCTGCATGGGTCATCGAAACCCGCCCCACTTCCACCGGCACCGAATCCACTCCCCGTCCCGACGTCCGGAAAACCTGAAATTGATCCCCCTCCCGGAACACCGCCTGCACCGGCACCGACAACACATTCTCCGCCCGGTCCGTCTCGATGTCTGCCCGGCACGAAAACCCCGGTCGCAGCCCCGCCCCGTTTGCCAGCAGAATTTCCACCTTGAACTCCTTCACATCCGCCGCCATCCAGCCCCCCGGATTCGCAATCTCCGCCACCAACTTCACCTCCCCCTCAAACGTCCGCCCCGCCATCGCGTCCACCACCACGCTCGCCCGTTGACCCACCGCAACTTTATCCACATCCGACTCCGACACATTCACCACCGCCTGCACCGAGGCCATGTTCGGAATCGTCAAAAGCACTTCCCCCGGATTCAAATTCATCCCCACCTGAATGTCCCCCCGCCGCCACGGATTGTTCGGATCCCCGTACGTCACCACCCCGTCCGTCGGTGCCACCACCGTATGGTCCTCCAGCTCCTTGCGCAGCTCGGCCAGCTCCAGCTTGATCCGGTCCCGCCCCTGCACCGCCGTGTCATACGCCTGTTGCCGGTTCTTCAACTGCACCTCGTTCCGCTTGCGCGTCTTCTCCAAATCCGTCCGCGCCTTGGCCAACCCGCTCTCCACCCGCGCTTCCCGCAACGGAAGGTCGAACTCATTCAGAATCCGCAAATCCAGAATCGCCGACTCCCGGTCCACCCGGGCCGTCTCCATCGCCATTCGCTCCTCCTCCACCTGATCCTCCGTCACAAACCCTTCCTTCAGCAAGTCCACCGCCTCCGCGTGCTTCCGGATGCTCCGCTCGAAGTTGCTTTGCGTCGTCTCCACCCGCAGCTCCGCATTCCGGATATCCTTCGGACGATCCCCCTCGTTAAACTTCTCCAACTCCATCTCCCCGTCCCGCACCGCCTGCAACGCCAGGTTCAAACTCGTCGACGTCTCCAGCTCCTCGATCTCCAGCTCCGTCCGCGCCGACACCACCCGCAGCTCCGCCTGCTCCAGATTGTTTTCCGCCTCCCGGATCCGCCGCTCGATATCATCCGTCGCGAACCGCGCCACCACCTCCCCCGCCTGCACCCGCGACCCCTCCGGAACCAGCTCCGTCACCATCGATCCCCGCTTGATCCGCGGGATCACCCGGTTCGACTCCCGGGCCTGAATCTCCCCGCTCGCCTTCACCTCCACCACCATCGTCCGCAACTCCGCCACCGCCGTCGCCGCTGTCGCCGGTCCCCCGGAAACCGCCCCCGAACTCCCGCACCGCGACACCGCCAGCGCCATCGGAATCAACACCGCCAACCCGATCAAACCCTTGCCACGTATCGACATCATCACATCATCTCCTCGCCCGGAAAGGGCAACTCCACCATCCGCCCCCGCGCATCCACATCCAGCAACCCGATATTCCGCAGCAACGTCAGCCGCTGAATCTCATAATCCACCAACGCCTGCACAAACGCATTCCGCGCATCCAGCAATTGATTCTCCGCCTCAATCACATCCCGGTTCGACAACCGGCCGCTCCGGAACAACAACGTCGCGTTCGTCACCCGCCGCTCCGCGATTTCAATATTCTGCCGCTCGATCTCCACCGCCGTTTGTTGCGTCCGCAACTGACTGAAACTCTCCCGCACCTCCAGACGGATCTGGTCCCGCCGTTCCTCCGTCCGCCGCTTCGCCGCCTCCACCTCCAGCATCGCCCGCCGCAGCCCATCCCGCTCGCTCCGCTGGTCGATCGGCAACACCATGCTCACCCCTCCCCGAACCACCTGCTCCGTCTCCAGATCCGAAAACCGTTCCGCCCCCGACCCCGACCACACCGCCTCCCCGAACGCATTCACCTCCGGCCAGCGCGCATTCCGTGCCACCGCCAGCCTCCGCAACGCATCCTCCTCCCGCTCCCGCACCGTCTGAAAATCCACCCGTCGCTCCAACGCCAACTCCGTCACCGCCTCCTCCGAAAGGCGAACCTCCTTCAACTCCGGAATCGGATCCCCAATCTCCACCGGCCAGTCCGGCGGCAACCCCAACTGCAGCAAAAACCGCCCCACCGCAATCTGGTACCTCTCCTCGATCCCCGTCAGCCGGTTCAGCGCCGACAACTCCTGCTGCTGCGACCGCAACACATCAATCGCCGGAGCCCGGTTCACCTGAAACAACGCCTCCGAACGCTTCCGCAAAAACTCAAACTGCTGCAAATTCAGCCGCGTATTCTCCACCGCCATCCGCTGGCTCGCCAAATTGTAGAATCCCCGCAGCGTCTCGATCGCCAAATCCTGCCGCTGCAACGAAAAATCCCGCAGCGCATACACAAAATTCCGCCGCGCCTGAATCAACGGCTCATACGCCACCCCATACCCTGCACCCGCCCCCAGCGGCTGATCGATCCGCACCCGCGCCTCCCCGCTCACCGTCGTCTCCCGCTCGGTTTCCTCCCCCGAAACCGTCTGCCGTCCTCCCTGCGTCGACGCTCGAACCCGGCCCCCCGTCGGCAAAATCCGGCTCGTCTCCAGCGAGCCCGTCACCCCCTGCGAATCCCGGTCCTCTCCTGACTCCGCAATAAACGACACCGTCCCCGAAAACCCGAATTCAAAATCCCGTTCCGTCCCGAACAAATCCAACCCCGCCCGCCGCAAATCATCCCGCCGACCCTGCAACGTCCGGCTGTACAGCGTACCCAATTCCAACACCGAAACCGCATCCAGCCCCACCGGCGACTCCGGCCGCTCCGGCCGCGGGGCCGCCTCCGCCTGAAAATCCTCCACACTTCGCTCGAACCCGCCCCACGCAAACCCCTCCTCCGCCACCCGTCGGTCCACCTGCCGGTCCACCCCCGCCGTCGTGCAACCCGCTGCCACCCCCAGCAACATCGCACACACAAAAAAACACAACCAGCAGTTGCCAGAAATCACTTCATCGCACATGGTTTCAAGATATGACATATCCCGCATTAAATCAAAGACATGTAATCATCACCGGATGCTCAACCGGAATCGGCGCCTCCGCCGCCCATCACCTCCGCGAACGCGGCTGGACCGTCTTCCCCACCGCCCGAAAAGACCAGGATCTCCAGACCCTTCGCGCCCAAGGCTTCACCCCCGTCTCCCTCGACACCGCCGATCCCGACTCCGTCGCCCGCGCCGCCGCCCAACTTCTCGACCTCACCCGCGGCAACCCCGGCGCCCTCGTCAACAACGCCGGCTTCGGCCAGGCCGGAGCCGTCGAAGACATCTCCCGCGCCGCCATCGACTACCAATTCCAAGTCAACGTCATCGGCATGCAGGACCTCACCAACCGCCTCCTTCCCGCCATGCGCGCCCACCGCGCCGGCCGCATCGTCAACATCAGCTCCGTCGTCGGGCGCATTTCCCTTCCCTACCTCGGCGTCTACTCCGCTTCCAAATTCGCCATGGAAGCCCTCTCCGACGCCCTCCGCGTCGAGCTTACCCGCACCGGCATCGCGGTCAGCCTCATCGAACCCGGCCCCATCACCACCGCCTTCCGCGCCAACTCCGCCGCCAAAGCCGAAGCCGAACTCAACCTCCACCACGGCGCCCACGCCTCCTTCTACCGCGAAGAAATCTCCCGCCGCAAAGCCCCCCAGCTCGAACCCCGCGCCTTCACCCTCGCCCCCGAAGCCGTCGTCAAAAAAATCATCCACGCCCTCGAAAGCCCACGCCCCAAGCGCCGCTACAAAGTCACCCTCCCCGCTTACTTCGGAGCCTTCGCCAGCCGCTTCCTCCCCCACGCCCTCCTCGACGCCCTCCTCTCCCGCCAAATCAAACCCGAGCCCCCCAGCCCCTGAAAATCCAACCGCTTAAAACCGGACTACATCCGCTGCGGCGTCTCAATCCCCAGCAGCTCCAACCCCTTCGACATCGTCCGCGCCACCACCCCGCACAACTTCACCCGGCTCTCCCGCACCCCCTCCGGAGCCTTAAGGAATGGCACCGCCTGGTAAAACCGGCTGTACGCCTGCGCAAGATCAAACAGATAATCCGCCAACAGATTGGGACGGTACTGATTCGCCGCCCGCCGCACCACATCCGGGAACCTCACCAACCGCAGCGCCACCCCCCGCTCCAACTCCTCCTCAACCCGGATCGACGTCCCCTCCAGCGAACCCTCCGGAAATTGCTCCCGATATTTATTCTGAACACTCTTCACCCGCACACACGCATATTGAAGGTAGGGCGCCGAATTGCCTTCCAGCGCCAGCGCCTTCTCCCACGTAAACGTCACCGCACTTTGCGGATTCTGACTCAAGTCCGCGTACTTCACCGCCCCGATCCCGATGATCCGCGCCACCTCCGCCTTCTCCTCCTCCGGCATCTCCGGCGCCGTCCGGTCCACGATGTTTCGCGCCAATTTCTCCGCCTCGTCCAAAAGCAGCTCCAACTTAATCACATTCCCCTGCCGCGTCGAAAACACCCCTTCCGGAAGCCGCATCAACCCGAACCACACATGTTCCAGCTTCGTCTCCACCCCCAGCCTCCGGCAAATCGCGAAAAACTGCCGGAAATGCAACTGCTGCCGCTCATCCGTCACATACACAATCCGGCTCGGATCAAACTCCGCCACCCGCGAAAGCACCGTCGCAAGATCCGTCGTCGCATAATTAAACCCGCCATCCGACTTCTGCACGATGCACAAGGGCAGCTTCTCCTCCTCCAGATTCACCACCTGCGCCCCCTCGCTCTCCTCCAGTAGCTTCACCCCCCGCAACTTCTCCAACCCCCCCGCCAGCCCGTCCTGATAAAAACTCTCTCCCCGCTCCAAATCAAACCTCACCCCCAGCCGGCCATAAATCTTCCGGAATTCCCCCATGCTCAACTCCACAAATTTCCTCCACAGCGCCCGGTTCTCCTCGTCCCCCTGCTGGAGCTTCACCAACTCCGCCCGCGCCTGGTCCATCCACCCCTCATCCTCCTTGCCCCGCTCGTAGCTCTTAACATAAATCTTCTCCAACGCCCCGATCGGATCCACCGCCAATTCCTTCTCATCGAGAAAATGCCGGTACCCCATCAAGATGATCCCGAACTGCGTCCCCCAGTCCCCCAGATGATTATCCGAAATCACCCGGTGCCCTAGAAACCGGAACATCCGGTCCAGCGCATTCCCGATTACCGTCGAACGGATATGCCCGATGTGCATCGGCTTCGCCACATTCGGACTCGAATAATCCAACACAATCGTCTCCACCGGACTCGCCATCGGCGTTCCCAGCCGCTCGTCCTCCGCCAGACCATCCAATCGCGCTCCCAGCCACTCCGCGCTCAACCGCACATTGATAAAGCCCGGACCCGCCACACTGATCTCCGCCACCGCTGGATGCCCCGACGCCCCCTTCACAAACCCATCCGCAATCGTGCGCGGCGGCTGTTTCAACGCCTTCGCCAGCGTCATCGCCGCATTGCATTGGTAATCCCCGAACCGGTCATCCGCCGCAACCACCACCTCCACCCCCTCCAGTGAACCCTCCGCTTCCGGAAACAACCGTCCCAGCTCCTGCCGCGCCCACATCGTCAATTCCTGCTCAACCGTCATCATTACATCCTTCATTGCACATCCTTTTCCAAACCTTGGAAACGTCCGGCCACCGGTTTTCCAAGGTTTGGAAACCGACACCTACCCTTCACCCCCCGCAACCTTTGTCCCCGCGAACCCTAAAGTTCGCCCTCCGGAAACGCAATCCTAACCACATCTTGAATGGATTATTTCCCGTATTTACGGCATTTTCGTCTTGTAATCAAAACGTGGAAGGTTAGAGTCCAAGGCGAATTTAACCCCCGCCCGGCGGGGAAACACCATCAATCGAACGAGGGAGAACTTTATCATGGCAAAAGCAAAAGCAACCAAGAAGGCCGCCCCCGCGAAAGCGGAAACCAAACCTGTAGCACCCGTTAAAAAGGCTCCGGCCAAGAAAGCCGCGCCCGCCAAAGTGGAAGCGCCCAAGGCCGCCCCGGTTAAACCCGCAGCCCCTGCTCCTGCCGCCAAACCCGCTGCCGCCAAATCGTCCAAGGTTATCTCCATGCAGGAGAAATACCACATGATCGATGAAGCCGCCTACTACCGGGCCGAAAAGAGCGGATTCCAGGTCGATCCCCATGAAAACTGGGTCGCCGCCGAAAAAGAAATCGACGAACTTCTCGCCAAGCAGAACATCGTCGTCCAAGGCTAAGAAAAGCTATTCTGGTATTGCCTCCGGCCAGCTTGTCTGGCCGGTGCAATCATTCCCCTCCCACCGCGCCCCCGGCGACCTCGCGTCGCCGGAGCAAAAGTCCCCCTCCCACCGCCCCCGGCGACCTCGTGTCGCCGGAGCGAAAGTTCCGATCTCCCCCGCGCTCA
>DAOLCW010000033.1:0-7430 GCA_035327665.1 Kiritimatiellia bacterium | reverse complement strand
CGCCCCCGGCGACCTCGTGTCGCCGGAGCGAAAGTTCCGATCTCCCCCGCGCTCACCCCCCACATGCCCCCGGCCAGCTTGTCTGGCCGGAGCAAAAGTTCCCCCGTCCCCCTCCCACCACCCCCCGCAACTTCGAGCCGACCTTACCCCCCCGTCGTCGACCGCAACACCGCCCGGTAAGCCACCGCCTGGCCACACAAATAGAATGGCATTGTCACCGCGATCCCGATCCCCAGCGCCATTACCCCCACCGCGCCCAAAATTCCGATCACCAGCGTATACCCCATCATCGGCAGCAATGCCGGACGAATCATCTCCACGCTCTTCTTTAATGCCGACACCAAATCCAATCCGCCTTCCACGATGTGTGGCATCGTGAACAGAGTCAGCGTCACCAGCCCCACCACCAACCCGTACCCGATCGGCAGCCCGATCACCGGAATGTAGCGGAACATCGCCATCAAAATCCCCCCGCTCAAACTCAAACCCACCGAAAAGAGCAACGCCGGCAAAAACACCTTAAACCCATCGAAAAGCTGAATCACTTCCGGCTTCGGTCCTTCCCGATCCATCGCCCGCAACACAATCCCCAGCAAGCCAGCCACCATCGGTCCCGCCAGCACCGAAAACGATGCCACCGAAAGCACCACCGTGATCAACGACGCAATAATCAGCACCGCGATGTTGTCGACATACAGTCGAAACGCACGTTGAATCCAATCACTAAAATTTACCTCGTAAGCAGACATGGCATACTCCCTGGGTCGAATTGTTAAACCGGCTTCCAACCTACCGAATCCAACTCTCCCGAACAAGGATAAGCTTTTCTACAGGCAAAGCTTTTCTACAGGTCGGATCAGGTATCGCGGGTCGACGTATCGGAGCGCCCGGACAGCAAGACCGGAAGGGACCCCGCTCGCTCGTCTCCCACCCACTCTGCGATCTTGTGATCATGCATCGCGGTCACCCGGCTGATGTAATCCCGGGTCGATGCCGGCAGCTTCGCCACGTCAAATCCCGCCTTCGCCACCCGGCTCGGACCGGCATTGTAGCAGGCCAACAGCAACGAACGTTCATCCGCTTTCCACTTGTCGCGGTTCGCGTGAACAAATTCATGCAACTCCGCCAGATACGCCTTGCCTACCTTACGGTTTAACTCGGGATCAAACGCCTGTTGAAAACTCAAGGACTTACCGTAAAGCGAGCGCGTGGTTTGTTTCCACGTCCCCTCCATGATCTGCATCAGGCCCCGCTCGCCACGCGAACCCACCGCCCGCGGATTCCCCGACGACTCAATCAAAATCACCGACTCCACCAAAAGCTCCGCCAAATGCGCCGGATGCGGGGCGTTCGCCTCGTGAACCCCCATCATCGCCACCGCTGCCTCGGACATTACTATTCCGGTGGTACGCCCCGAAGCCGATGCGATCAGAAAATGCACACAAAGCACCGACAACGAAACCGTCATCGTGCCCAGCCAAAGTTTCCAGGATAGGTTGCAAGTTGTTTTCATGATCAGATTACCCTGCGGTTGCCCTGAAGGATCATGCCGGAATTCATTCCCCGATTTCCGCACCCCAACGTGACGGCGCGATAACATAACCGGGAAACATCCCGTGTAAAGCACTTAATCGATTAAGTTATTCACAGGACCGGTCCTTATTTGAACATCCTTGGATCCTATCCCTTACCCCTCAACGCGTTACGCTCTTACGGATCCCGCCGAACCCGGATCACTTTTTTGCCCCCGGAAGGCTCCACCACCGCATTTCGCCACTCCCACGGGCGCTCCTGTGGCGTCACCACCTCTTCATCCACCCATGTTCCGCCCGGCTCTTCAGCGCTCTGCACCCGGCAGGTAAAGTGACCAAGACCCTCCCACGCGATCTCCATCGTCTCACCCACCTCCGACACCACCTCAAGTTGCGGGGGGTAGATCTCCCCCGCCAAACGGTTCGGCTCGTCGTGCAGGGAAAGCAAGTATCGCATGGCCATCGGAAACCGGCTGCGCCAGGCCGCTTCGTTGTGACCCTGATCGATCCCCACCACGGTCAGCAAATCGAGGTTCTCCACGTAACCATCCCACAACAATGTCGCTCGCGTCGGCCAGAAATGATCCCACATGCTGGCCCCCTCGGTCGTTCCACAATCGTAATACATCCTGACCCCGTGTGTGTCGTTGCTTTGTAGCCATCCCCGATAGTTCGGGGCAATCCAGAACGAAGGCGAAAACGCCCCCACCTTTCCGAACACGTTCGTGTTGATCCCGAAGTAGGCGGAAATCAATCCGCCCAGCGACGATCCCGCCACCAACGTATTCGCCCGGTCATTCCGGGTCCGAAAAGTCGTGTCGACATACGGCCGTACATTGTGAATCACAAAGTTTGCATAAAGATGCCCGATCCCCGGCTGACTACTCCAGATATCGCCCGGGGGACGGTATTCGTGGTTGCGATTGTTATTGTTGTTGATCGCGACCAGAATCGCCTCCCTCGCCCTCCCCTGGCTGATCTCCCGCGTCGCGGTCAGATCGCTGTCCCAGGAACCGAAAGGTCCTCCGGGCGAAAATACATTCTGTCCGTCATGCAGATAGAACACCGGATAAAAGCGGTTTGTATTCTCGACGTATCCCCGGGGCAGGTACACCTTGATGTCCCGTCCCGGAATTCCCCCCACCGATGATCCAACAAACTGGGTCAGGATCGTCGGAGCCGAAACCGAGGCTGGTGGCCGGTAGTTGAACACATCCCCATCCTGCACCCAAAACACATCCAGCGTTGTGTAGTAGTCATTGTCATACTGGCCAAACCCGGGATACGGGGCATTGTCCCATTCCTCCTGCCCGGCCTGATTGTATCCCGTAAGCGCGAACTGAATCGGTGACCCGGTAACCCCAATCTCCTCCGCCCGGTAAAGGAACTCGCCCGGCGAACGTCCAGGCCCCACCCGCTCCATCGGCGGACTAAGCGTCCAGTCCACCCCGTTCATCGAGTACAACACAAACGCATTGGTCCACCCGGACAGATAGAAAATCGTCTTGCCTGGATAAGGTGCCGGAGGTTGAGTTGGCACGGTCAGGGCAAGGTTCGGCCCGGCCATCCAATGCGCATTCGCCACGTTGGAATACGTCGCCGCCGAATCCGTCCGCGAGATAAACTTGTACTCCAGATCCGTGCCCGACTGCACCGCCACCTGACCTGTCCACACATCCCCCGAATTCCACACCAAGCGGTGGGCTCGCACTGGATTCCACTGCCCCATATCCGGATGGCTACCCACCACATACACACTCCGCCCGATCGGCACGTTCGAAACCACCGAAAACGTCACCGCCTCCCGCCACGGACTCCCCGCCCATCCCGGAACACTTCCCAGTCCGGAAAAGATGTTCAATCCAAGGAGAGACCACACCACCCCCATCGACCTTGCTCGCCCACCCCAAACACCCGATGAAGCCTTAAGAAATTTACCTAATTTAAACATAGGCCAAACACTACCCCAAACTCCGAAGCTTGAACAGGGCCAACTCTTCCTTGCCTTTGCCACCTAACCCGTTACCGTGAACGCCCCATGTCCGCCTCCTCCACATCCTACCGCATTCTCCCCGACAACTGGCTCGATCCGCTTCCCCTTGAGCAATGGTTCGACCCAGCCAAGCCCGTCGAGGTCGACCTCGGCTGCGGGAAGGGCCGCTTCCTGCTCGCCCGCGCCGCCCGGTTCCCCGGGGTCCAATTCCTTGGCATCGACCGTATGCTCAAACGCATCCGCAAGATCGACAACCGCCTCCTCCGCTCCCCCCTCGAAAACGTCCGCCTCCTCCGCATGGAAGGCTATTATGCCGTCACCTACCTCCTCCCCCCGCGCAGCATCGACACCTGCTACATCTTCTTCCCCGATCCCTGGCCCAAAAAACGCCACCATCGCAACCGCATCATGAACGAACGGTTCATGGAGGCTCTCATCAAGGCCATGAAACCCGGTGGCCATATCCACTTCGCCACCGACCACCTCCCCTACTTCGATGAAGTCCAACTCCAGCTCGCCCATCAACCCGCCCTCAAACCCACCGAAGTTTTCGTACCCACCGAGGAAGAGCGAACCGACTTCGAACTCTGGTACCTCGACAAAAAACCCATCGGCCGCGCCTCCTACCAAATTGCGGTTCAGAAATAGCCCCGAGCCCCCAAAAGCTGCCTCCCTTCCATCCGGGCAAAAAGGGCGAGCCTCACCCCGCTTCAAACATCACCTCGGCGCAGGCTGCCGCGGCTGGTCCAGCAATCGCCTCGGACTTGCATCCTCGTCCTGCAAATCGCCCTGGTAATACACGAGCACCCGGTACCCCTCATACCCCCGACGCTTCCCGGTTTCGATTCGCTCCCGCTCCCGCGCTCCTTTCGGGATCATGTAACTCGCCGTCACCGTCCGGGTTTCTCCCGGCACCCACGCTCCCGACAGCGTGACCAGGCTTGTCCCCTGATTCGCCGTCGACAACACAATCTCATCCGAACCCATATTCCGCTCAAAAAATTCCACCACCACCTTCACATCCGGAACCGATATCGACGCTTCATTCACCGCCGGACGCAGAGAAATTCGAAGCGCCCGCAATTCATCATGTTCCTCCGACGCCTGAAACCGTTCCCGCTCCACATTCGAAATCAAAATCCGTCTCCCAAGCCGGCCAACCGGCGTCGTTCGCGGTGCATCCAGACCATCCAACTCCGCAAACAGCAACTTGCGCTGAGCCTCCAGCGCCTCATCATAGAAAGCCGTTCCCCATGCCCGGTCGATCACCCGCCGCCACTGCTCCAGCGCCCGGTTGTTCATCCCCCGCCGCTCGAACAACCTCGCCCGCGCCACCAGAGCGGGAAGGAACTCCGGCGCCTCCGCGATGATCTCCTCATACAACAAATCCGCCTGAGGAAAACGTAGCCGGGCCATCTCCACCTCCGCCTGCTCCATCATCGCCGCAAAGCGTTCCTCCTGACCCAACTCCGGCTTCGGGACCTCCTCCGCGACCTCCCGCTCGGGCTCAGGTTCAAGCTCCGGCTCAACCACCGCAACCTCCGGCTCCTCGATCCGCTCCACCAGCTCCACCCCGCCTCCCGCCCCATGCCAAAACGGCAAGCCAAGAATAAACAACGCCTGCAACGCCAGCACCACCGCCACCCCCGCCAAGGCCACCACCTGAGTCAAACTGACCTTTCGCTTCGGTGTGAACGGAGCCGGCGGTTCCATCCATTGAAACTCGATCCGCGTCTGGCTTAGCCGGATCACATCCCCATGCTGCAACCGGTGAACCTTCACCGGATGCTCATTAACAAACGTCGTCTCCCCCCCTGCCTCATCCTGAAGGATCAACTCCTCCCCCCGGTGCAAAATCGTCGCATGCACCGCCGCCATCCCCGGATCGTCCCCAAGCTGCACATGACACGACCCATCCGACCCCAGCACCAAATCCCCCTGCTGAATCGCCAGGCGACGCCCCCGGTTCTGCCCGGTCATGAAAATCAAACGGTACATAACCAAATGCTCACTCGACTCCGTGCGCCTTCACATAGTCCCGCACCGCATCCAGGTCCGCCGGCATCTCCACGCTTCGCGTCGGCAGATCCCGCAACCGCTCCAACACCTCATGCCGGGCCAGATCCTCCCCCGTCGCATCCTTGATCGCATCCCCAAACTTCGCCGGATGCGCCGTAGCCAGACAAATCGTCGGGACATCCTCGGAGAGCGCCTGCTCCGCCACATGCACCCCCACCGCCGTGTGCGGATCCAGCAAATACCCATACTCCCGGTGATACCGGCCAATCACCTCCAGCGTATCCTTCGTCGTCCCCACCCCCGCGTAAAACAACCGATCGCCTCCATGCTCCGGCCCCAACGAGCACGACCCCGTGCGGCCGAACCTCGCCATCAAATCCCGCAGCACCCCGCTATCCTGACCCACCCGGTCGAACAAATACCGCTCAAAATTGCTCGCCACCTGAATGTCCATCGACGGACTGATCGTCGGCACCACCTCGCCCTTTGCATACACCCCCGTCTGGAAAAACCGGGCCAGGATGTCATTCTCATTCGTCGCCACCATCAACGTACGAACCGGAAGCCCCATCTTCTTCGCATAATACCCCGCCAGCACATCCCCGAAATTCCCCGTCGGCACCGAAAACTGCACCGCCTCCGCTCCCGTCTCCTTCAGCGTCCGCAACCCCGCATAAAAATAATACACAATCTGGGCCAGCACCCGCGCCCAATTCACCGAATTGATCGCCCCCAGCGAATACCCCGACTTGAACTCCACATCCTCGAACAGCGTCTTCATGATCCGCTGGCAGTCATCGAACGTCCCGTGCACCGAAAGATTAAACACATTCTCGTCCAACACCGTCGTCATCTGCCGTTCTTGCAGCGGCGACACCCGCCCATGCGGATGCATGATGAAAATACGGATCCGCTCCCGCCCCTTCGCCCCGTGGATCGCCGCGCTCCCCGTATCCCCGCTCGTCGCTCCCAGAATGTTCAGATGCCCCCCCTCCCGGCCCAAAACCAACTCGAACAAATTGCACAGAAATTGCAGCGCCACATCCTTGAACGCCAGCGTCGGACCGTGAAACAGTTCGAGAATCCTCACCCGTCCCACCTCCACCACCGGCGTCACCTCCGGATGACGAAACGTCCCGTAACTCCGCCGGACCAACCCCTCCAAATCCGAACGTTCCAGATCCGAAAACAACCCCATCACCTCCAAGGCGAGGTCCGGATAGCTTAGCTCTCCCCATTCCCCCAGCCGCCCCGACACATCCGGCAAGCTCACCGGAACCAGCAAGCCACCATCCTCGGCCAGACCCGTCATCGCCGCCTGCGTAAACCCCATCGGAGCCCCGCCGCCCCGCGTACTGATATAACTCATCCTTGTGCTCATAAGAGCTGGAAACATAGTGCCACATCCGCCCCCGAACAAGGGCAGAATAAGATCATCCCCCCACCACCAGGCACACCCCAAAACGAAAGTAACCGTCATTTGTACTGTGGTGACAAGTCTTCGCGGCACCGCTTTGTCACGCGGCGATAAGCGAGTCTTCGGGTCGTTTGGGTGCGGCAACTTGCCTGCCCGCCGTAGTCCGGCAACTGCCGGACAAAGGAGGGATGCCGCTTTCTTCTTCGCTTCTCGAAGCGAAGGGTAACGAGGCATCAAAGAGAACCCGAAAGATGATGCCCACTCTTTATCGTCCCCGCCAATCCGCCCTGCCATGCAACGCATGGTCATTCAGGCAAAATCGGGGACGATGGGTGAACACCTGAAGTCTTCGGGTGATTCCACAACGTGGAATCAGTGAGGCGGCCGTCGGATTTGCCGTGATTTCAAGGCGGACGAGGGGGGGCTGGACTCATGTCCGCACCCCCGAGTCCAACGCAGAAAGCGCGGT
>DAOLCW010000032.1:0-29542 GCA_035327665.1 Kiritimatiellia bacterium | reverse complement strand
CTCGCGGAGCTCGACCGTTGCTCCATACCGAAAAGTTATAGGTAATGGTATCAGATCTTCCCCTCCCCCGTCATGGACTCGGAGGTTCAATCCCCCGATCCGCGAACAGTTTGCGGAGAAAAGACCGGTCCAAAGCATCTTTCTCCCGGTAGGTTTGTTTGGTTTTCCAAAGCAATTGGAGAGAAGCAAAAGGAATAAGGACCCCATCGAAATCCTTCCACACGATGTCCTCAACCGCGTCTTGATAAGAAAGCCCACACGCCTTTCCCATCAAGTCGACGGTGAACTCATCGTTGATACGCACCACCGTGTAATTTCTTACATCATCCGAAGCCACGTCCCGCGATGCCTGATCAGACAATACCGTCAAAGCATCGCATACCTTTCCCACGTTTTCATCAGACGCATCAACCAGTAAATCAACACCATGTGTGGTTCGGAGCAAACCAGCTTCGATCATTGCGGTCCCCCCGACAACGACATAGTGGGCGTGTTTGTCGTTGAGGGCCCGACAAATGCGTACCAAATCCTCACGGGTTGGAACCCGGGTTACCTCTTCCGAAAACTTGTCTTCTGGATCCACCATGCATCCGCCTCCTCAAACGATGAAAACCGAACCACTCCGCGTGGCCAGCCGGCAGATCCCTTCAAGGCCTCATTGACGCGGTGTTGAAGAATCGTGGCTTGCTCCCAACCTCCTGAAGCTAAACGCCGGCGGCCCACCACCTTGCCCGGCACATCATCCCATTGTGCCTGCGTATCCTTGATCTTGGAGTTCATAGGTCAACCATCCTCAATCACCTTAAGCTTGTCCACTTCATTTCCCCCTGCCTATCACCTCGCCCTGAGGCAAACGTGGGTCGACGACGTGTGTATCCCGTCCTCCTACACGTACTTTTACACGCTCATCTCCGGTCCCGATCTCACTTTCCGTGACCTCCGCGCCTTCCGTAGTTTCTTCCTCCCATCCGTGTACATCCGTCCATCGGGCTTCGCATGGCTTCGCCCCGACACGTCCGTGGTTAAAGCCCCCTCTCCCTTTCAGCCTTCAGCTTTCACCCCTCCTCCCTCTCCTCCCTCTCCCCCCTCACGACACCCTGGCCAGCGCCCCCAGTGGCGAATACCCTCCATGAAGATCCCAGCGACGCAACCGCATCAGGTCTGCCGACCGGTCGTTCATCCCCTCCTCGGTCGTACATCCCGCGACAAACCCCGCCGCCTTCATTGCCTTCGCCACAACATCCGACCTCGCCGGGGCATGGCCATACGGATAGGCAATGCCCCATGGTTGCCCCCCCAGACTTCGCACAAACGCCCCCGAAGCGAGAATCTCCTCCGCCACCCGTTCACCTGACTCCGCCGCCAATGAAGCATGGGTCTTTCCGTGCCCCTGCACCTCAAACCCCATAGTCATCAACTCCTGGCACTGCTCCCGGCTCATGAACGGGTAGAAGCATGGCCCATCCTGCGGCACGCCCATTTCGGCCAACGCCTTCTCTCGTTCCTCTTCCCTCATCGGACGTAGCCGGGCTTCGGTGCGAATCGCCAGCGCTCGGGCCTCCTCCATCCGACCTTCACACTTCGCCAAATGACTTCGCAGACGATACCACCACGGTGTCGACCGGCCTTCTACAAAATCAACGGTAACAAAAAACGTCGCCGGGAGTCCCAAGCGACGTAAAATCGGAGCGGCAATCGTTACATTGTTCAGATACCCGTCATCAAACGTGATCGCCAGCCCCCTTCTCGGCCATTGTCCCGTCTCAAGAAACCCCGCCACCGCCACCTTAAGATCCACGATCGTAAACGCCCGGGCCAGTTGAATCAGGTGCCCCTCAAAGCTCCGGGGATCGGTTTGCAGCCGGTCCCCGTTAATCACCGGATCATCCCGGTCATCCACCCCGTGGTAGGTAACCAGCCTGAAATCGCCTCCCGTCGCAAAGCGCCTCAGCCTAAGCCATCCCGAGCCATGAAGACCCTGGATCAGCAGGTGTTTCAGCGTCCGGTTCATCCTTGGTCAAGCCGTCCTGTCCGGAGCGAGTTGACGAAACAACCCCCGACCATTACCCAACCGGCTTGGTGAACATGCATATGCGCGGCTTGACGCCGCTTTGGATACCCCCAAGCTGGCTGCGACGCGTCATCGACCCGAAACATGGTAACGATTGTCTCCTCGTGACGATTTCCATGGGAAAGGCTTAGCCATGGTCAAGACGTCAGTTTCCATAAAAGATCAGATTGAAAGCGGCGTCAAGCCGCCGCACTCCAAAAGGCACGAAGTCTGGACGACCCGGCTAATTCCGTCCCACTCCGTTCGTGCCCAGCCAGAGTACCCGGTACACCCGGAACGGATCATTGCTCGATCCAGGATCGATAAACGGCGTATCCCCACCCACCACCAACGTGGTTACCGCCCCCGCGTTTTGCCAGTTGTGCAGCGTCGCCGCCGGGAACCGGTTCGTGGCGAACTGGATCTGATACTCCTCATCCCACGCGCCCCGCCAGACAAACTGATTCAAGTTATTCGTGGTTCGTCCAATGTTGGAAATCCGGTGGACTCCGAAGAAGGTGGTAATTTTCCCGTCATTCACATCAAAATAATTCGTATAGGCCGGTCCTTCCCCGATAATCCGCCACCGGGCGTCAAAACTGTTAAACGTCGGGGAGTTCGTCCAGATAATGTATTCCTGATAAATCGGCACTCCGGATTGAAGGGTGATCCAACTCGCCCCGCCATCTCCTGAGTACTGCACCGAAACCGTCGCCTCATCCGGGACATTCAACACATGCCAGATCAGCGGATAGGGATTATCCGCCTCGGTGATTGGCAGGAAATCATTCCCGGTCCGCGCGAACACAATCTCATTCGTCACCCCCCGGCTCGCATACACCGTATTGCCATAGGCTCCGATGTTAATTCGCCCGCCATTCTCCATGGTCTCCCGGCTGAAGTCCGAATTCGGATTCCCTTTATCGATCGCCCATGAGGTTTCCCCGTCAAGCACGAATGCTTGGAACGGCGGGAAGTACCGCCCCGCCTGGCTTCGGAGATGGAAATCCCCCGTGGCCAGATTCGCAAACGCCGGATTGGTGATTGCGCTCCGGAAGTCCTTCCCTTGCAATCGCTGCCACGGAAGCAGTTGGTTGAAACTCCCATAAATAAACGCATTGGTCACCGAGGCCGGCCCGAAGAAGTAGACATTGTAGTCGATAAACGTGGTAAGCACCGTGCCCGTGGGCCCCGCAATCGCGAACTGCTGGTTGGATGTCGCTTGATCCAAGAAGAAGATGTTGTTCTGGATCACCGAATTCGGGACGTTGGTAAACAGCACACTAAACGGCTGATTGTTTACAAATGTAACATTCTCCACCGATACATTTTCGGAGTTTACCACCGACACCCCTCCGGTCGTGTTGTTCAAGATCCGGGAAGAACGGATCACATGGTCTCCACCACCCACCACGGCAATCCCTGTGCGATTGCTACGAACTCCGACTTGCTCAACCAGATTCCAACGATTGGAAGCCAGCAGCAAACCTCGCTCCGCGTTTTCAAACGTGATGTCACGGACCGTAACGTATGATGCATTTACAACGAGTACATCTCCTGTTTGTGTTGGACGCCGGATCACCGTGCCACCCGCCGCAACATTCGTGCTGCCTCGAATCGTCATGTTGGCATTAGAATCCCCGCCCCGCGACCAGATCACCTGGATCACCGAGCTGGTGTAGATCCCCGTATCCACGTAAATCGTGTCATACGGCTCGGTGTCGTAGGTGGCCAACAGGTTTTCAAGAGTCGCTTTCGGGGTCGCCGGCGTCCGGCCGTCGTTGGCATTGTTCCCCGGTGCGGTCGTGAACACATTGCCGTTGGTCGTGGCATTGTTCACAAAGAACGACCGGATATCGTTGCGGATGTTAAAGATCGAGTCGGTTTGATCGACCACTCCCGGGTCTGCTTCCAGCACCACTCGCCACAATGCATCAAGGGAGTTCGACGCTGTCGAAGTATCCCAGCCAAACGAACCGGAAAGGGCGGGAAGACCGGTAATGATCGTCTCCCAGGTTGCCCCCGCATTCCACGAGTATTGGAGCGTCACCCGGTTGGTTGGGTCCATCCCGCCGGCCAGCCAGCGCAGCGTCTCCGTATTCCGGATCACCCCGCCATCGTTCATGGTGATCGCATACACCCATGGGGTTGTCCGGCTCTTGCTCGCCTGTTCGGTATTTCCAAATGCCCCAACATTGATGCGACCTCCATTCGGAGCAGGCTCACCTCCAAAGTTATCAAAGGGCGCTCCGGCATCGATCGCCGGGGAGTGAACGCCATCCACCACCCATACACCATTGTCAAAGCGACCCTCCACGGAACGTAGCCGGAAATCGCGTCCAGCTTCATTGGCAAAAAGAGGATCCGCAACCATACTATTTGCATCCAAACCGGAATTCTGTTGCCAATAGAGCAAGCGCTCCCAAAGGCCTTCATTCGCCCGGCCAAACCATGCCCCATTTCGTAGAACATACAAATTATAGTCTGATTCAATAACTCCTCCCGTCCGATCCACAGCAAGGGCCGTTCCTGCCGCACCATTTGCAACCAGAATGTTGTTGCGGAGCGTCGCTCTCGAATCTGCTCCAATCTGCTGAACAGGTGTACGGCTTGCCACCAGAGTGTTGTTCACAATGACAATGTTGGTTCCGCCCACCTGTACCAACGGTGTCACATTGCCGGATACCACCGAATTCTCCAACCGGGTTTCGCTTCCCAGCAATTGCAAGGATCCGTTGAGAATATTGCCGGATCGTATCGTGGATTGAAGGCCGATCGCCTGAACAAAACCGTTGGACATCGTGAACGATTCGATCAAGCCAAACGGTCCAAGCAGCCTCGCTTGTCCCTGATCGAAGTTCATGTTACGAAACACCACATTCGTACCCAATGCTTCGATGCTCCCCCATCGCATGCGAATACCATCTACAAGGATGTGCGGTGCTTCAATCGAGACAATAAAGATCGGCGAACCACCTGCAATCACCGGCGTGCCATCGAAAATTGCCCCGTTTTCGCTGCCCAGCAGGGTGATCGGACTGCCTGCGACACCGCGGTTGTTTCGCCGCATCACGGCAAGATCGTTGGATTGGAACAGATACGATCCCGTATCGACATAAATGGTGTCCAAAGGTTCAAGATCCCAACTGTCGAACAGGGATTTCAGCGTGGCTTTAGGCGCGTTGCTAAAGATCCCCAAATTCTCATCATTCCCCGGCCCACTGGTAAACACATCGCCAGCGGAGTTGGTTGGATTCAGGAAGAAGCGGAAGGGACCATTTAAACCAAAGGTTGTTTCGATTTGCGCGGTCAGGTTCGTGGCACCCGCGACCGTGACCCGCCACTTGGTGATCGGACTTTGGTTGACCGGCGTCGCATTCAAACTGTTCCAGAAATACCCGTCCTGATTGATCGGCACATTTTCCACAATCGTGTACCAGTTGGTCCCGCTGTCCGGCGAAAAATCCAAAATGACCCGATTGGTGGAATCAAGATTTCCGTACGTCCAATGTAGCGGAAAAATACCTCCTGCACGACCTCCCGCCATGGCGGTAATCGGAAGAAGCCATGGATCACCCCGGCTCTTGCTCGCTTCCCCGGTGTTACCATGCAACCCGATATTGCGACGGCCTCCATTGGGTGAAGGTTCATTGGCAAAACCCGTCCCGGGATCTCCGGTATCTATCAGCCAGGAGAAGTCCGCATCGTCGGTAAGGAAGGTTTCCGACAACGGATCGAACCGGCCCGCTGGACTGCGGGGATGGAAATCACCATTCGCTGGATCCGCAAACAAGGGATCGATGCTGACCGAATGGTAGTCCTGCGTGGTTCTCTGCGACCACTGGGGCAAGCCCATGAACGGCTCGCCTTCAATCAGCCCATAAGCCGACTCGCCGAGACGGAAGAAATTGTTGTAGTCGGAACGTATAGTCGCGTTGTTCAGGGTAATCACCGGATTGGTAATCGTTCCATACGCATGAAGCACCGAATTCGTGATCGCGATGGATCCCCCCGCTACCGTCACCGCGCCCAGATCATTCGACCAGATCACCGAAGAATCGATGAAACTGCTACTCGCCGCGCCGGAGAAACCGAAACCTTTCATGTTGTGAATCAGCACCCGCTGGAAATGATTGGACAAGGTGCTGCTCGTCCGGATGCCAAAATAGCCTCCATTCCGGATGACCACATCCCGGAACAACAATCCATCCATCTGGGCTTGGGGATTGGCGATCAAGATCCCGCTGTTGGCGTTTTCAAGGGTCATGTCGCGCATCTCGAGAAAACGGGCCCGGATGATTTCGAACACCGCATCGTTGTTTTCCCCTTCCATCGACCAGGGCCGGTCGCTTTCACGCACAAATCGAGTGCCTCCCGCCGCCCGGTTGGTGCTGCCCCAGAATTGTACCCGGTTGGTGGCTGAACCGCTGTCGTCCGCCCGAATTACAATGTTGTTGGTCAAGGTGTACACGCCGGTATCAATGAAAACGATATCCCCACCCTCCAGTTGATACCGATCAATGATCGTCGATACCGAATGGACCGGGGTGCTTACGGTAATGCCATTGTTGGCCGGGGAACCGGGGGCCATTGTGTAAACGTCGCCCACTTGATTCGTATCATTGACATAATAGAAGATCGGGCCATTTCGGATCGTAAACAACGAAGGGGTCGTATCTTGTATCAGTTCATCCGACTCGAGAATAATCCGCCATCGCCCGAGCGGCGTGGAATCGAGCTCGCCATTGATCCAAAGGTAACTTTGGGCCGATGCGGGAACATTCGAAACGATAATGTCCCAGTCGATTCCGTTATTGGGGGTGTACTCAAGGCGCACCCGGTTGGTTGGTGACATCCCCCTCGCTAGCCAGATTAAGGGCTGTGGACTCGCCGCCGTTCCCCCGTCGCGAAGCGAAATCACAAACAAGCCCGGGAGCGATGACGACAGGCTCGCCTTGCCGGTGTTGCCGTGCTTGCCGATATTGACCCGGCCTCCATTCGGCATCGGCTCGGAGGCGAAAGCATGGTTCATGGCTCCCGCATCAATCGCCCATGACGTCACCGCATCTTGAACATAGATGCCAAGGGAGGGATCAAATCGTCCCGCGTCGCTTCGCAAGTGGAAATTCCCCTGACCAGGAGAAGCCATGAGCGGACTACCTATGAAGCTGTTGGTATCCATTCCAGAGGCAACCTGCCACTGTCTAAGGTTGCGGTAGGTGACGCCACCGAAAAGGTCCCGGACCAACGTCGGATTGCCATTCGTCGCATACAGATTGAAATCACCCCGGGTGATTGCCAACTGGCTGTTGACCTGATAGAGCAAGCCGGTCAAGGAGGCGGCTCCAATAATGGAATTACTGATCGCCAAACTTCCATTGAGATGATGAATCCCCGCAAGTTGATTCGACCAAAGAACCCCATGATTCCAGATCACGGTCGAGTCAGGTCCTTGCACCCTCAACCCCGAAGAAATGTTGTTCCACGCCGCCGAATGCTCAATACGCGCATCAATGACATTTTCAATGAATAGCCCATTTTCATTCTGGGTCGATCGAATCGAACGCAAGGATACATCCCGGGAGCCGATTACCGTTAACCCGTTGGTAAACCCGGAGAAACGCAGGTGTTCGACCCCGATGTGGGAGGTGTTCACCACCAAAAGGCCATGTTCATTGCAGGTGGAGGAGAGAATGACCGTCCCCCCGGCCGCAGCATTGGTGCTCCCGACGATGCGGAAAGGATCCCCGGGTCGTCCCGCTTTGAGATTGTCGCCGATCAACCCGATCCGCAAGCAGAACGGATTGGTGGTCATGTAGGTTCCCGTGTCAATGTAAAGCACATCCCCCTCGCTGAACGGGAATCTCTCCAAAGCCACCCCGGGATCATTGAGAGGATCAAACGGGGTAAGCCCGCTGTTGGTTGAGCTGCCGACCGCGAAGGTATAGACGTTTCCATTGGTCGAGTTGTTGTTCACATACACAACAATCGGTTCCGGTTTAATCACAAAGGGGGATTGAACCACCGATAACCGGTCCGGTTCTTCTTCGCTTACGACCCGCCATCTTGCCAGTTGGGTGACCGGCTCCCCTGAGGCATCCCACGGGAATTCCGCCTGATACACCGGAACATTGCTGGCGAGAACACCAAAATCAACGCCGTTGTTCGCATATTCAATGCGCACGGTGGACGACGTCAGCCAATTTCCTGCCGCCCAGCGCAAGACCCCATTGCTGGGATATCGCCCACCATCATTCATGGTCAGGGCCAGCAACCATCCATTGGTCCGGCTTCGGCTTGCCTCCCAGGTATTCCCATAACGACCGATGTTGACACGTCCCCCATTGGGCGAAGGTTCATTCGTCCATAGTGATCCAGGATTACCGGCATCGATCAATGGAGAATACGTTCCGACGAGATCATTGGTAACCGCACCCGATGGCAAGACTCGTCCGCCCGCACTTAGCAAATGGAAATCCCCCCCAACCGGGTTGGCCACCAGCGGGTCATGGCTCAACGAAAACCGGTCATTGCCGAAAAACTGTTGCCAGTCAATCAGCCGGGGGTAGAACTCATTCCCGCCAAAATTGACCTGTCGCTCGGCCACCAAGGCCCCGCTTTGTCGGAAGAATGCGTTGTAATTTCCAAAAATGTTGGTTAGGCCCGGACTGATCAGAAACACCCGGCTTTCCGGACCGTTCACTTGGAATAAATTGTTTTCCGCCATCACCGACCCGCCATTGCCCAATCGCACGCCAAATTGATTTCCCCAGAACGTATTGTTGCGCAGGGTCATCGTGCCAATAGAAGAGACCGACTGGCCACCGATTTGGCGGGAGAATTGATTGACAATGACCCCGTTGGTGGGGTTGTTCCAAACCCGGCTATTTTCCAGGAGCACCTCGGTGGTGCCGTTGTTTTGCAGCCCCGCCTGAGTATTCTCGGTGAATGTGACACCTCGCAGAGTGATGTTTTGTGAAAGATCGAGGAGTACACCTCGCGCCGCACGGGTGAAAGTGATGTTTTCGATGGTAATTCCCTCGGTCTGACTGATGACCAATGCGCTATCCAGCCCGGTGACCCGGTCGATCACCGTTCCGCCTGCCAATCGATTGGTGCTACCCCGGAGAATGATCGGAGCATTGGTCGTTCCACGATCCAGCTCACCCCAAACAATATCCAGATTCACCGCGTAGGTGCCGGTATCCATATACACAACATCCCCTGGCTCGAGATCGATGGTGTTTAGAAGATTTTGTAGAGTCGCCTTGGGCGTTGAGGGCAAGAAGCCATCATTGGCATCATTACCGGGAGCGGTGGTAAATACGTTGCCTTCGGTGGAAGCATTGTTGATGTAGTAGGGAATCGTACCTTCCTGTCGAAGCGCAAAAAAGGCTTCATTGGTCGAGGCAACGGTCGGATCGGCCTCGCTAAAAATCCGCCACCTTCCGGCCGCAGCAGCGCCGTAAGGAACGCTGTCCCAGAGGTAAAACTGCGTAGAGGCCAGCAAGTTGCTGACAATATTCGTCCACGTGGCTCCACCATCGCTTGAATAGTCCAACTGCACCGGATGGCTCGCCGCCGGACCTGCGACCGCCCAGCGAAGCGGAATAACTCCCGCTGAGGATCCGCCGTCCCGGAAGGTAATGACCTGAAGCGATCCATTGGTCGGCGACAAGCTTGCTTGACCGGAATGCCCATAAATTCCGATGTTAGCCCGGAATCCGTTCGGTGACGGCTCACGGAAAAATGGAGCGGTCGGATCGCCGGTATCGATCAAAGGCGAGAACGCTTCACCCGGATTGCTCACGTACCCCACCCCCGGCACAAACCGCCCATACGGGCTTTGCGGACGAAAATCGCCTCCATTGGGATTCACAAACAGCGGGGCGGACTTGATGCTGTGGATATCGAGTCCAGACTCGCTGTTCCAAATATCCATGCGCCGGATACGTCGTAACCCGGCCGGGTACTGGCTCCCCGCCAATTGCCCAATGAACGCCTGATTCTCGGCCCACAGGACGTTGTAATCCGCATCCAGAAATCCCTTGGCCGCAGGCAGCGAACTATCATTGCGCATCCAGCCTGCGCTGTCCGGAGCCAAGGAAACCACCGCATTGTTGCGGGCGATCACCGCCCCTTGATTTTCCGCCACCAATCCCACTACATTGGACCATAGAACCGAATGGTCGAGCCGCACCGATGCACTTCCCCGCACGCGGATCCCCCGCTGACTGCTTCCTCGAACCAACGTATGGCGAATCCTCGTCAAGTCTGATCCGCCAACATCAACACCCAGAGACGCCCGGTGGATACGCGTCCATTCAATCAAACTATACGGGCTATCTTGAATCGAAATCCCGGTTCCGCTACCCGCCTGAACCAGGAAGAGGTCGAGGTGGGAAACATGAAAGCCAAGTGCATCCTTCAATTCGATTGCATTGCCCGAACCCGTGCGGAGAAAACGGGTTCCCAATGCCGCATCGTTGGTGCTGCCTTGAATTCGTACGCTTGTTCCGCCTTGGATCAGCGGCGTCTTGTTGGCCATATTGTTCCAGGCATCGAACCGCCCGATACGAATTGGGGAATTGATCACATACTCCCCGGTGTCAATGTAAATGGTGTCTCCCGGTTCAAGGTCGTAGTCATCGAGCAAGGATTGAAGGCTCAAACGTGGCGAGGAGGGAGTCGTTCCCGTATTCGCCTGGCTTCCCAGACCGGTCGTGTAGATGTTGCCGTTGGTGGAAAGATCGTTCATATACAAGGACAAACCGACATTACGAACCGCGAAGGGTAGAGTATTGCTACTCTGAATCGACGGGTTCTGCTCGCTGATCACCCGCCACCGGCCAAACCATCCCGCATTGGTCTGGCTGTCCCAGAACAACGCGCCCGCCGTGGCCGCGACGTTGGATTGAACCGTCGACCACGAGACCCCGTTGTCAGCGGATGTTTCAATCCTCACCGTATGGCCGGTGGACGCTCCCCGAGCTACCCAGGTCAAGGGGACCAAAGCGCCTTCGGCCCGGCCGCCGTCATTTAACCGAACCACCGTAAGCGTTCCGTTGGTCGGGCTTCGACTCGCCAGGCTGGTGTTTCCGAACATGCCGATGTTGGCCCGCCCCCCATGGGGAGCGGTTTCGAGTCCAAAGCCCGAAATTGGATCGCCGGCATCAATCAGCACTGAGGTCGTGGTATCTGAAACAAAAGCTCCGGTATGCCGGTTGAATCGACCCGCCTGACTTCGAGGATGGAAATCACCGTTGTCCGGATCATGAAATCCTGGATCTCCGGTCAGAGAGAAAACGTCGTTGCCTGTTTCACGACTCCATGACGCAACCGTTTGCCATCGCAAATCCAGCACGGAGCCCGGCACCGCCCTCCGGGCCACAATCCCCTCATTGACCATCCGGAAGAAATTAAAATCGGACTCAATCGCGGAATCCGCGTCGAGATCGAATCCAAGGCTCTCAGGACCGCTCAGGACGCCGATGACAGAGTTTTCCACACGAACCGAGGCCTTGGACAAACGAACCCCGCTTATCGCATTGCTCCAAATCACCAGATGGCGGAGCTGAAGACCGCTGCTATCCAGCACAAAGATTCCCGTGGAACCATTGCGAATGCTTGTATTTTGAAGGATCACTCCGTTGGAATCTTCAATCCGGAAACCTGTTCCCGCTCCCGAAACATCCACTTGATGAATAACAATACCTGCGGACTCATCAATATCGAAGGCGGTGTTAACCGCGCCCACCCGCAAATAGTCAATCCGGGTCGCGGGAGCCTGAATCATTCTAATCCCCACCGAGACGTTGGTGAAGACCATGAGGCTGCCTCCCGCAGCGAAGTTGGTGCTGCCGATCGCTCGAAAACCCGCGTCCAATTGATCAATCACCAGCGTGGATGTATTGGTGTAAACGCCGGTATCGATGTACACGATATCGCCGGGCTCCAACTCGTAGCGATCAAGCAGCGTTTTGAGACTATCAAGGGGAGACGAGGGTGTGATGCCCGTAGCAGAGAACGATCCAGGGGAGGTTGTATAGACGTCCCCATCCGTCGACACGTCGTTAATATAAAGAATAACCGGACCGTTGCGAACCGCAAAAAAGTTCCGGGAGGCTACCGAAATGGCGTTGTCCGTTTCGCTGACCACCCGCCACTGACCTACCACCGTTGACATCAAACCTGTGGTATTCCATGACACTTCCGTCGTGGTGGGAGGCACGTTGCTCGACAGCACAGTCCACGATTCCCCTCCGTCCAGAGAGGTTTCCACCCGGACCAAGTGACTGGTCGCGCTTCCCCGGGTGACCCAGGACAGGAGCACATTGGTTCCGGAAACCGACCCTCCGTCATCCAAGGTGACCAGAAGAATATCCGGTTGAGCCGGGGACTTGCTGGCACGTGCCGTATTGCCAAAAAGACCGATGTTGACCCGTCCTCCGTTCGGCTCTGTTTCGGAACCAAACGGATGAACGGGATTACCGGAATCCACCAACGGCGACGTGATGGCATCGATCACGAAGTTGGTCACCCCAGGCGACCAGCGCCCCCCCGAACTCAGCGGGTGAAAATTCCTGTTCGCGGCATCGGCGAAAAGCGGATCGCGGGCCATGCTGCGAGAATCCGCGATGAGGAAGCTGCGCCATGCCGCAAGGTTGGCAATCTCCCGGGGGAATTGGCCGGGACCGAGGGATAAGCGAGCCAGCCGCCCGCCATTGGTCATGAAGTAGACATTGTCGTTTAAATTCAGCACCTGATTGGATGCACCGGTATAAATGAAGTTGCCGGCTCCCGAGACGCCCAGCACGGAATTCGAAATGGAGATTTCCTGCACCGGGGTAACGTTCACCCCTTGATTGGTCCAAATCACACCATGGGTGAAGGTGACATTGACATTCCGGGCATCAAGCAGAATCCCGTTGGTTTGCGCGCCAGTGATAAAGGTATGCCGGAACCCCACATCCACCCCGCTCCGAACGAACAATCCTACCCCCGCCCCCGCCGTTTCGATCCACTCGGCATGGATATTGGTCGACAAGGCGACACTGATCGCAGCAGGCACGAACCCTTGCATGGTAAAATTCCGGATCCGCGTGTTCTCGGCATGGCGCACGACGAAACCGCCATTGGTCAAGATGGTCCCTCCCGCTGAGTGGTTGGTGCTTCCCACAATCGAAAGGACTCCCGGTGCCATATAAGAATCGCGGGGTTCCACCACAATCCCCCCCGACGCGGGATAGATTCCGGTATCAACATAAATCGTATCCCCGCCGATCAGGGTGTAGGCGGCCAACACCTCCGCAATCGAGGCCATGGGCTGACTCGCGCTTAAGCCTGAGTTCGTCGAGGATCCTAAACCGGTCGTATATACCGTTCCTGTGATGGACTGATCGTTGACATAGAATACGGTGTTGGAGTTACGAACGGAAAATGGCCGTTCCGACGTGGCCACCATCAAGGGCTGCTGTTCGTTGATCAAGCGCCAATGTCGGCCGAATCCCGAAGGCGAGGCCGTGGTGTTCCACGTAAAGGTAAGCTGGGACGCCGGCACACCAGTCGCCACATTGACCCAGGACTGGCCAAAGTCCTGAGAGAGGTCGATCCGAACCGTATTGCCGGAAAAATCACCGCGTAAATCCCACCGCAAGGGCACGGATGCTCCCCTCGCTACCCCTCCATCGTAAAACGACCGAAGAATGATGCTGCGATTGGTCGGCGTCAAACTTGCTCGATCACTATTCCCATCCGGCCCAATGTTAACGCGGCCGCCATTTGGTGTGGGCTCCCCGGAGAATGCCCAGCCAGGATTGCCCGCATCAATCATGACGGAAGAAACCAAATCGGTTACCACCCCATCCGGCGTCCATCTTCCGGCCTGACTCAACAAACCGAAGTCAAGCTGGCCCGGATTGGCAAAGCCCGGATCGTAGGTAAGGGTGTTGGCATCTAGCCCGGTCGCTTCCTGCCATGCCAACAGGGTGGTAATACTGAATGGCATCCGAATCAAAGGATTGGCTGCGGAAATTACCCGGTTGAGTTCGGCAAGTCGGGCCGAACTTTCAATGCGATACACATTATAGTCCGCCCCGACCCCCACAGTACTCCGTAAACGGAGTCCAAACGCATTCACGCCTTGAGCATAGATGACTGAATTGGACAAGGAAATCGGGGCGTCTTCTAACGCCCACAGACCATGGGCATTGTCCCAAAGCACACTGTTTCGAATCGTCGCGCTTCCCGGAACCAAGGTTCCCTGTCCTTGAATATAAATCCCCGCGCTGCCCGAGCGATTGGTAATGTTCGCCACCACCACCCGGTCCACGGTCACCCCCGAGGAGGCCGCCAACCGGATTCCTACCGAGGATTGAGGCGATCCATCGCTGACATTGGTTGCCCCCGCCATGATGATCCGCGAAAACAAAAGGTTGGAGCTGGTTTGCGCCACCACCCCGAATCGCATGTTGGTCAGGATAAGGTCTTGAACCGCCAAACCTTCCACTTGCGTCAACTCCAAAAGCGGACCTCCCCGATTCATGTTGAAACGAGTTCCCCCATCCAACAGGTTCGTGCTCCCCTGGATCACCACCGGATTGGTGGCTTGCCCGCTGTTGTTTGCATCGAGCAAAACCGTTGAAGAAAAAGGATAGATTCCCGTGTCGATGTAGATGACATCCCCCGGAGCGGGAAGATAGCGGGCAAAAATGGCATTTAAGGAATCCACCGGGGTTTCCGGTGAAAGACCGTCATTTTCGGAATCGCCGGGGGCGGTGGTGTAAACATCCCCGTCCGTGTCCCCATCATTCACAAAATATCCAATGGGCCCGTTATTCAACGTAAACGGTTGCTCGGTCATCGTGGTCAGGGTCGGGTCTGCCTGACTGGTCACCCGCCACCGACCGAGTGGTGTGGAGGGAACGTCACTGGTGTCCCAAATCACCGAACCCGTCGAAGCAAGGAGGTTGGTGCCGATGTTCGTCCAGGTGATCCCATTGTCCAGCGAGACATCGACATAAACCAAATGGCTCGATGCGGCACTGTTCGCCGACCACACCAGCACGTTGGTTCCCCGGATGGACCCTCCGGTGTTCAAGGTCAAGGTCAACAAACGGGCATTGGTGAGACTGAGGCTGGCTTGCGTGGTCCCCCCGTAAAGACCAATATTCACCCGACTTCCATTGGGGGCGGGCTCCCCTCCGATCCCGAAGCCTGGATCTCCGGAATCGATCATCACCGAATGGACGGCATCGGTAACCCATCCACAGATTGTATCATCCCATCGTCCAACCGCGCTTTGAAGATGGTAATCACCAAGCGATACGTTGAAAAAGCCCGCGTCATGGCTCAAGGAATTCATGTCATTGGTCGTGGCTTGTTGCCAATTTACCGGGAACTTGTACAAGCGGCCGCCAGAACGAGCGACGTTGGCTAACGGACCAATCAGGAAATTGTTGTAGTCGGACCGGACCACGCCATTTCCAGTGATCGTAAAGGCGGCAGCCCCCGGCTCATCAACCACGAAAACCGAATTGGTTACGTTGGCCACTCCCCCGACCAGAGCAACCGAGCCGAGTTTATTGGAAATAAACATGGAGTGCGTGAAGCGAAGGTTGAGATTGGTAACCCCTCGCAATCCCGTAGCCGCGCTTTGGGCAACCAACAGGCGGTGAAAAACCACATTGGAGGTCAAGTTCATCACAATACTGTTGGTTGCCGTCCCGATCACCCGGACTCCGTCGAAGGTCAAACTGCCTGCCCGGTTTGCCGAGAGCGCGGTTCCGAAATTCCGGGCGACCAGATTGGAGAAGGTGATGAACTGGGCTTGATCAGCGAAGATCCCGATCTGACTGGCTGAACCTGTGCCCACAAGGGCGCTCACCGGTGTTGATCCATTCGGACAAGCAGTCGCTCCAATCACCGTAATCACCCCCGAGGTCGGGGCCCCGCTTTGACGGGACGCAAAGGTGAGGGGAGCGACAATCGGATAGTCGCCCCGATCGACAAAGATTCGATCTCCCGGTTCCAGATCATAGCGTTCGAGTACCCGGGTCAGGGAATCGAGCGGGCGATTGGAGGTGGCCACCCAATTGGTTGCGGAGCCTGAGGCCGCCGTAAACACGTCTCCTTGGGTCGATGCGTCATTAACAAACCAAATCAACCCTTGATTGCGGAGTCC
The DNA here is from genome assembly GCA_035327665.1 of Kiritimatiellia bacterium. Taxonomy (GTDB): domain Bacteria; phylum Verrucomicrobiota; class Kiritimatiellia; order CAIVKH01; family CAIVKH01; genus DAOLCW01. The sequence continues at coordinate 13,310 of DAOLCW010000032.1, read as the reverse complement.
GAAGAAATTCGTCGTCGAGGATCCAAGACTGGGAAAATCCGGAGCCCGGACCCGCCACAAGCCGGCCACTGCGGGGGATTCAGGGGTGGTATTCCATGCGAAACTCTCCGCTGATGCGAGCAGTCCTGTCGCCAGCGTGGACCAGGATTCCCCGCCATCGGCGGAATAGTCCAACGAAACCACGGTTTGGGTGGGGAGACCGGAAGAAACCCAATTTAATGTTGAGGTCCCTTTAACATATCCGCCCAGATTCAGGTTGCCCGTGAATAACCGGGGGAAATCAACAAAACTGGCCTCTGGTGTATTGCCATACAAACCGATATTGGCTCTCCCCCCGTTCAAACCCGGTTCACGGTCGAAGGGGAAAGCGGGATCGCCAGCGTCGATAAGGGGAGAGGTTCGCGTGTCGGTTACCCAGCCGAGCAGCGGATCGAAACGGCCCTGAACGGTCTGGCTTCGTAAATGGAAGTCCCCGACTGCGGGATTTACAAAAAGCGGGTCGGCATCCAAACTTCGGTGATCCATGCCGGAATAGCCCTGCCAGGCCGCCAGGGAGTTCATCATCCGGTCCATCTGGCCGACCCGGGCCACCGAGGCATCCTGCTCCACCCACAACGCATTGTAATTGGCAAGAATGTTCGTCCACGTTGGCGCGTTGTAAATATGCTGCCATGTGCCGCGCGCCCCAAGGACGCTATTGGTAACCAGTACCAGCGGCCCGGTGGTGCGGATCGCGTTGGTCAAATTCATCCACAACACCGACTGAAGCACCGAAGCGTCTCCCGCCCCGGAAAGGGACATGCCGCCATGAAAATTCTCCCGTATCGCCGTATTCCGCAGGATAAGATTGGTCGTGTTAACCGATACAACCCCATGCTGGAAATTGGATTCGACTCTCAATCCCACCAAACCGATGCGGGCGTTGCTGTTCAAGGATACCCCGATCGTTTTCCGCTGAATGGTCATGTTGCGGATTTCCACATCCCGGACCCCGGACGCAAAGGTGAAGCCCGGCGCATTCGCCCCGCCCAAGGTGGGACCCCGTATGATCGACCCGCCCGCTAGCAGGTTGGTGCTTCCCTGAATGATCACCGGATTCCCGTTCGTCCCGGCGGCAAGCGCAGTCACCGGAATCGTCCCGGAAAGGGAGTAAACCCCCGTATCAACATACACGACATCGCCAGGCCCCAAGGCATAGTTGGTTAAAATCCCCGACAGGGTCGCCTTGGGGGCATCCGGGGTGGTGCCAAGATTGGCATCATTACCCATCGCTGAGGTGTAAATATCCCCGGCACTTGATGCGTCATTCACAAAGTAGGTAAAAGGACCGCTCCTGTAGGTAAAGTTTGCCATGTTGGCCGAATTGACGGAGGGCTCAGATTCCAGAACAACCCGCCACCGGGCAAACAGCGAGGAGGGGAAGTTGGTGGTGGTGACGGTAAAGGAACCGGCTGAGGCGAGAACATTGGTTTCAAAAGTGTTCCACGAGAAGCCGGAATTGAAGGAAAACTCTATCCTCACCGTTGCCCCGGATGGAAGGTTGCCGGAAGTCCAATACACCGTCTCCCCCGGGACATTCAAAAAACCGCCATCATTCAAGCTCAGCGCTTGCAGCCAGGCATTGATCCGGCTCTTGCTCGCCCACGCGGTTCCTCCATATGCCCCCGCGTTAAGGCGGTTGCCGTTTGGGGGCGGTTCATTGGTCCAGACCGTGGAAAGGGGATTCCCAAAGTCGATCGCCGGAGAATGCACAGCATCCTGCTCGAACAGTTCCGTATCCGGGTTGTAGCGACCAGCAACACTGCGGGGGAAGAAAAATCCCGTGGTCGAGTGAAGAATCAAGGGATCCAAAACCGTTGAATAGGTCCACCGGCCCGAGATCCTCTGCAATTCGCTCAAGCTCGGGAATCCCTCCAGATTCACATTCCAGAAGATGTTGAAATCGCCCCCGGAATTGAATGCGAAGCTGTCGAGAAGCCCTCCCACCACCACACTGTTGCTGATCGACCAGGGCCGCGCGGAGACTTGGAATTGGGCATTGTTCCAGAAGACCGACCGGTCGAAATGGAACTCGGACGTGACGGAATCAGAATTGATCACCACCGAATTGCTCGTAATAATCGAATTCACCGCCTCAAGATTGACCCGCCGGAATGCAATGTTGTTGTTTTGCACCACCGAATTTTCCAGCCGGACGTTACCGCCATTGACCGCTCCGTTGGCCAGACTCCGCGCCAAGGTCAAGTTACGCAGAACATAGTGGTCGCCTTGAAATTCGAAAACGCTGCCCGATGCGTTACGCCGGAAGACCGTGGCTCCCGGCTTGGGGCTCCCCTGGAAAATAAGCGGTAGTCCTGCGATGCCATACCCTCGCACAAGAACCGTGTAGTTGGAATAGATTCCGGTATCAATAAACACAACATCATGTTTGCCCAGCGTGTAATTGGCCAACAGGTTGGTCACCGTCAACTTGGGCGTAGCCGGGCTCAACCCGTCTTGGGCATCCGACCCCGGCGAGGTCGTGTAAACATCGCCAACCGTGGACAGATCATTGATGTAAAAGCAAACCCGTGCCCCGCCGATCGAAAAGGGTTGACGGTTCCTCGACCACACATTGGTGTCGGATTCCGCCACCACCCGCCAGGCCGCCTTCATGGCCGGAAGACCGGAAACATTCCAAACATGGGTACGATTGGTCACGGGAATTCCGGAAGCGATGTTCGACCACACCGTCCCCCCCGCACCTGGACTGTACTCAAGCCGGACCGTACTTGCGGGGGGAAAATTCCCATGATTCCAAACCAAGGTTTGAGTCGTTCCGGTGATCGCTCCGCCATCGTTCAACGTCAAGGCAAACAACCAGGCGTTGGTTCGGCTTCGGCTTGCCAGGGATGTGCCTCCATGAACCCCCACATTGATTCGTCCGCCATTGGGCCCCGGTTCATTGGTCCAGAGCGTCGAACCTGGATCCCCAAAATCGATCAGCACAGAATGCACGGCATCGGTAACGATCGCACCCGTCGCCGGATTGTATCGCCCGGAGACACTGACTGGAAAGAAATTGGACGCCGAAGGGTTGGCAAAACCCGGCTCGGCCACCGTGCTGTTCGGCATCGCGTATTCGTAAAGATAAGCTCGGTTATTGTTCAGCAGGCGAGTCCGCCAAAAGACATTGAAGTCACCCGTAATCGGGGAAATGATGTCCCCCCCTACTACCACGGAATTGGAAAGCGACATGCTGGAACCAGCGCCACTCGAGTCGACCCCGTTCTCCCACAGGATACAACGGTCAAAGGTGTAACTGGAAAGGTTCGGGTCGGTAAGCGTCACGTTATTCGCAAACAGGCTGTTGCGAACCGTCCATTGCCCCCGTCGTAAAGCAACACTCATTCCGCGAACCGTCACATGATCAAGTTCAAGTCCTGTTCCTCCCCCAATCAGGTCGAAGCCGCGACGCCCGCTCTCAAGAACCAAGTGTCTGAAGGAAAGATGGTTCCCATTGAATGCGATCACATCTGCTCCTGGACTATTGCGAATAAGCCGCGTCCCCCCCCCAACCAAGTTCGTGCTTCCGAGAACGATAATTGGATTCCCCAACGTACCCGATCCGGTAATGGTTGTGGTATAGTTTGAATACACCCCGGTATCGATGTAGATGACATCTCCCGCCGCCAAGCTGACCGAGGCAAACAAATTGGTGAGCGTTCGCTTGGGTGTTGCTGGTGTTAGGCCGTCATGTGCATCGCTCCCTATCGCCGTGGTGTAAATATCTCCCACGGTGGAACCATCATTCACGTAAAAAACTGCTGCAGAACCGGTTGCCGCAAGACATCCAGACAGACTGTACACCGCGACTCGTTTAAGGATTTTCATTCGTTTTCTCACAGTCCTCAAGACCTAATGTTACACACCGAAACCATACGCCATAAAACGTTTCGGATTAAGCAAAAAAGAACATGATGTCCCCTGCTGACCTGCCCCCCCCCCAGCTCTCTAGCTCGGTTGAATTTGAAGATGATGGAGCCATGTACCTCTATTTTGACGGAAAAGTCGACCGAAAGCCGTATCTACTCACCCGAAACCATCATGCTCCGGGTCGTGCGTCGAGGGAAACTACGGCCACAATAAGTCACCCAAATCCACCCGGTATACCGTTGCCGAGGGTGTGCGATTAGCAGTTTCAGAGTCAAACCTGTCCGTCCATACCATGTCCTCACCTTCCCAGCTCGCATGGTGCTCTACATCAAGAATGATGGTTTGTGGCGGGGTAAAGGTGCCGGTAATCTGATGAATCATCCCTCGCAAGCTGATCCCCCGGATCAGGAGAGCTCGGTTAAAAGTTGACCAGGTTTCCGGATGACGACCGGTCGGACGGAGCAACCCCGGGGTAAGACGGTGCCGAACGGACACACTGTCGATAAGGATCAGCTCCTTTTCGCTCCAATCCGCTAGAGTTTCCGTAAGATGCTGGTGGAGCCGTTGGTTCAACTCTCCGGCTTGACGGTAACTTTCAGAGATCCCTTGCGTGGCACATAAAAATCCGAGTAGCGGGAAGAACCAAAAGGCTCTCATCTGCACAAAGGGCACGGTGGAGAGGAGAAACCCAAACAGCAGGGCCACCCCGATCGCCGGCAACACCATCAATCGGGATGCGGTGTAGGAGATCAGCGGAATCATCGCGGCGGCGGTCAGCCAAACCAATCCGAACCCCAGGATTTTTGCTGGGGAAAAGTGAGGTGAAGCACCGGATGTTTTTTCCCTCAAAAGATGCTTTGCCCACCACAGCACCATCGTTGCAAGGCCCGCATTGAGAACAAACAGGCTGCGGCGAACCCCTCCCTGAAGCGTCGAGAAGCTGGACCATCCCGACAAGGCCGTTCCCCAAAAATGATCTCCAACCCACCAATGAACCAATTGCCGGGCATTCCACCAGATCGTTGTCAGGGATAACCCCGCATCCATATGGACCGGGTAAACCCATAACTCATTCATCCCAAACGAATTGGTCAACCTCCACGCCGCGTAGAATAAGAGTACCCCCCCAAACGCGCTCATGATCAGAACGTCTCGAACCGGCTTCTTCCATGGTAAAAGCAGAAGATAGCTGGCGGGCAACAGTGCCCCCGCCTCGTAAGAAAACAAGCCAATCCCAAACGCAACAACCGAGCCGATCAACCATACCATGCCACCCCGCCTGACAAACTCGATCCATAACCACCCGCTCGCCGCATAGAAAACCAAGGCGCACGAAACCTCATTGAGCACTTGAGTCGACCAGTGAAACGTTTCGGTTAAGTTTGGAAGTACGGAGAGGAGAACGCCTCCTCCCAATACCGCGATCGCGGAATCAGTCAGGCGCCAGACCATCATCAATACAAAAAATAACAACGCGGTGTTGGCCATGATGGACAGCCCGGTCCAAAAGGCCATGCGATTCCCGGCAAGGTGAAACACCGACTCCACCGCCGCCATACTAATCGGGCGCTTGGCATCCTGCAGACCAGCCTTGAACGCCTCGCTTGCTGATGAATAAAATTGAGACCTCGACCAATTGGTCCAGTCATCGACCACGAACACCGCCGTCGGATGCGGAACATAACGGGCCCAAATCTGGAACACGAGAAGAAACAGCACCAACCCCACCCCGAGGCGGCGGAAGGAAGGAACGGATGTTGAAGAATCGAAGGTGGTGGTCATGGGAAATACGTGCTTGGTGCTTGATGATACGTGATGCGGGATACGGGATGCGGGTTATGGGTTACGGGGTAAGGTTACAGGTTGAAGGTTCAAGGTTGCAGGTTGCGAAGAGGAAGACAAGGGAGCAAGGGGGCAAGGTGACAAAGGGGAAACGCTCTGGATTGAGTGGCGGTGGACCATTCGGGTTTTACTTCCGCTCATAAAAGACTTGGCCGGATTGGCGTATGGTTTGGCGCAAGGTCTCGTTTTCGATCGCGGAAAAGTCGGAGAGATCAAAGGTGTAGGGCAGCATTAAATCATCGAGTTCAACAAAAAGCTGGCTCAGCAAATGAGACGAAACCTTCTCGCCTTCAATGACCAAGTCGATATCGGAGCCGGGACGGTAGCGGGACTGTGCCCGAGAGCCGTAAATCATGGTTCGTCGAATCTCCGGGTGTCGGCTCAGAACATCATGTATTTGGGAACGTACATCAGGAGCTAGTCCAAAGGGGTCGGACATTCATCTGCCTCCATTTCCTCAAACCTCTTTTTTAATGCCAAAAATTCGGAGAGATAGGACTGCTCAATCTCGTCCACAATGGCATCTGCGGTTTTTTGATCATAGGTATGCGTCGTACGGTTTCGACTGATAATCATCTCCATCCAGACCTGTCCGTTCACAATGAACCCCCGGTTAAACGCCAGGCGCACGGCATCACGGCTACCTTGTATACCGGTTGATCCTTGACTCTCATAGAAGTCCTTGAGGAGATTCCACGCCAATTCATGGGTGAATTCAAACGCCTGGATCATCCCTTGTTTTTCCAGATCAGATAAAGGACGTCGTTCCGATAAACCAACCGCCCCATCCAAAACCGCCAAGGCTTTCGTGAAGCTGGCGAATCGTAGCTTCCACCGGGGCACCTCCCCACTCAAGGCATCGCGAGGAGTGTCCCCGGATAACCCTTCGTTTTGTAACCCTTCGTTTTGGGATAACCCTTCGTTTTGAGGTTTCGGATCGTTCATGGACAACCTTTGTCAAAATCCCTCAAGAATGGCAAGCCTGTCTGATCAAGTCTGGTCATTGCCCAGCCCCGATTCACATCGTTGGGTAAACCATGGGTAGAAAATACCGAAGTACCCAACTACCCAAGCACGAAAAGAGCCTGACATACGAATGTCGAAACGTGAAGCCGTGCCAATGGCTGGCGCATGTTTTTTGATGCGCAAGTTAATACGAACGTGAAACCCAAAGCTGCATCGTCTTTAGGGTTAGATTGCTGTAGTCCGACCACCGTCGAAGAAAGGAGGAAGTTTGTCGATCCGCATATATTGGAGGGGAGAAGGTACAAACCACCCCGCTTCGTCCGGCAAGTACCCGGCTACGCAGGGCAGGCGGAGAGCACGGAGGTCACGGAGATGAGAGACTGAAAGATACTTTGTCGTGAGCTTTGTCGTAAACGTTGTCGTTTCCGTCCGTCGCAGCTCAATCCAGAAAGCACCAGACAACAATTGAAACCCTGCCCCCTTGCCACCTTGTACCCTTGTCTCCCTCTTCAACCTTCAACCTGCAACCTTATCCCGTATCCCGTATCCCGTATCCCGTATCCCGTATCTCGCATCCCGCATCTCGCATCCCGCATCCCGCATCCCGCATCACAACAACATCCGGCTGGCAGAAATACGGTAAACCTGTTTGGCCTGCATGGCTGCGATATCGTGCTCCCGGCATAACTGCACGACCGGGATACCGCCAAGCGCCTCGGCATGGATTTTGTGATGAGAATCTACGGGGCCGTCGGACAGCTTGGTTTCGACCAGCAACCAGGGCTTGCCTTCCCGGACCAGGAGAAAATCCGTTTCCTGTTTTTGTTTGTTTCGCACGTAAAACAGATCAAAAGCCTCCCCGCTTGCATCACGCCACAGGTACATACGGGCCTTGAGTTGACAGGCAATGAAATTTTCATACCGGGCCGCCGGATCGGTCAATCGGACCCAGTCAAACAGGTAGAACTTGCGGGCCTTCAGCAGCGAGCGTTTGATATTCCGTGAATAGGGCGGCACGGAAAAACCCAGGTAAAAATCCTCCAGTCGCCGCAAGTAGTTTTTTACCGTGACCGGACTGATCTGCAGGTGGGAGGCCAACGAACTTTCTGAAAGCGGACTGCCCGCCATCTCCGGCAGAAGTTGATAGAGTTGATAGATGGACTCCCGCTCTACAATCCGGGTCAACGATCCGATATCTTCGCGAATCACCGTTTCCAGGTAGTCTCCCGACCATTTGCGATAAAACGGCTGGGACTGAGAGAGGTAAGGCTCAGGGAATCCACCGTAGGTCAGCAAGGAGTCAATGGCCTGCTTGTCGCCCAGCGAATTCGTGATGGATTGCTCAATTAACGTCGCCGCCGATTCGGGTGCTGACGTGGCAAGAGACGTTCGACCAACTAGTTCGCTGGCCAGCAAAGGAAGCAAATGAAACGTAAAGTAACGGCCGGCGAGGCTATCACCAGCCCGCTTTAACAGATTCAGTTTCGCCGATCCGGTGATCATGAACCGGAAGCGGTCTCCGGTTTCATCAAATACCCCCTTGAGGATGTTTTTCCACTTCGGCATTTTGTGGATTTCATCAAAACAAACCCACACATTGGGCTGGGTAAGCGGAATATCGGCGGTAAAAAAAAGTTCATTGTCCCGGTAGCGATCCCTGATTTTGCGAAGGTCCCAAAGATAATAAAGGGCGGAGCATTCCTGTTCCGCCAGTTTGGCCTTGGCCAGGGTGGTCTTTCCGGCCTGTCGGGGACCGGAGATAAAACGCATTTGACGCCCCCACGCATCAGCAAAGACAATTGGATATAAGGCACGCTCAATCATGTGACCAATTTATATGAATGTGTATTTTAGTCAAACTATTTTGCGGGCATACTCATTCAAGACACCTTATTGTCTACACCTTATCGGTCTGCTGTACGCTCGGCTTGGTCTTTTCGACAAGGTCCACCCTCATCCCTTCTCCCCCCCTTCACGTTTCAGGTTTCATCCCTCATCCTTCCCCCCCTGCCCCCATGTCCCCTTGTACCCTTGTCTCCCTCTTCCCCAACCTGCAACCTTCAACTTGCAACCTGAAACCTGAAACCTGAAACCTGCAACCGCAAGCACGCGGCGAAGCCGTATCACGCCCCCCGCAACGCACGTAAACTTACCCCTTCGCGGGCGAGGAAATAACCGCCCAACGACACATTGGCCAGCATGTTCAAGGCATGGGTGCCAAACGCATACGCCAGAGCCGCATTTCGATCCGGAACCCATATCGATAATGCGAGAACGGCAAGATAGTGATATACGCCAACGTAGCCCGGTGAAGAGGGAATCGCCGAACCCAGGTTGATCACGACAAGGACAAATAGCGGCGCGAACCATGGGACGGCAAGCTGGAAGGCCCCGACCCATACCCATGTGGCCAATCCGGTACACCCCCAAACCATGACAGATAAAACGATAACGGGAATCAACCGAAGGGGCCGATGCACGACATCAACCCCGGAGACAAAGTTGGTCGCCAGAGTCGTCACCCTTTCGGCGAGATGATGAGGCATGAATCGCGACATCAGCCGCGTAAGCAAATCCAACCTTTTTTTGTTCAACGCCATAATCACAAGAAACAACAAGGCGCCGAAGGCCAATCCGGTCATCGATGCCACCCCCGCTTGAATCATGGCGGGAAGCTCCATGAGCAGGGTCAATGCGAAGGTAATGGCGAGGAGGGTCAACAAATCCAGCACCCGCTCAAAGGCCATGCTCCCCAACGACCGACTAATTCCCAGACCCTTATTCCGGCCGATCAACGTGGCCCGGGCAAGATCGCCCAATCGAAGTGGCAAAACGGTATTGGCAAGGTATCCGATGGTGATGTAGGCAAAGGTATCCCGGATTCGAAGACCGGGAGAAGGCGCAAGTAGGATCCGCCAACGTACGGCACTGATCATCCAACTCCCGACCAGGAGCAATGTTCCCCCCACCAAGCCTCCTACCTGTGCGGTACGCCACGAGGCCAAGACCTCCGACCAGGCCACATCTCGTAGCGCCAGGTAAAGAAAAAGCCCGCTAATCAGCAGGCCGATCCAGAATTTCATACGATGGGAGGAGGTCATGCGGGTTGCGGGATGCGGGTTACGGGTTACGGGTTACGGGATACGGGTTACGGGATACGGGTTACGGGATACGGGTTACGGGATACGGGTTACGAGATACGAGATACGGGTTACGAGATACGAGATACGGGTTACTAGATGCGGGATAAGAGATACGAGATACAGGTACGGGATTCGGGCTTGCCCCGCACCGTGATGGCCGGAGGCCGTCTCTGGTGCCGGGGATTCGGAATACGGGTGTGGGATTCGGGATATGAATCAACGACGGTCATGCCAAGTCGGACTCTTTTTCATATGAATACTCACCCGACGCTTCGCGGAACGTGTTGTGATGTTCGATGACGGACTGAATAAACTTGTTGATTTTACGGCCGAGTTCATCCAGTTGAATGTTGATTGCATTAAACTTGTCCTGGTTGGTCAGAGACCCGGTATCGAGCAATGTTTCAAGATGGTCTATTGTTTCGTCACAGGATGCGTGGGCATAGGTCAGGAAGTGGATATATTCCTGCTTGTATCTTCGGCGTCCATACCCCTCGACGATATTGGATTTAACTGATTTAATCGATCTCCTGATCTGACTACCCTCTTCGTACATCTCAAATTTGGGCAGGTCACGAAGTGTCATCGCATGAACGGCAATCACCGCCTCCCTCGCCAACCGCCAAATATCCAAATCACGATAACTCATCACCTATCCCTCCGCATCCCATATCCCGCATCTCGTATCCCATATCCCGTATCACGTATCCCGTATCCCGTATCACGTATCCCGTATCACGTATCCCGTATCACGTATCCCGTATCCCGTATCACTTCCCCCGCCAAAGCTGAAGCCGCAGCGCAAAGACCTGACGCAGGTTGGAGAGGATCGCCTTCAGGTTGGAAACCTTGGACTCTCCACTCATCCGGGGCCGAATCGTCGTTGGTTCATTGACGATCCGGTAGCCCTTGTCCCGAAAGCGCAGGATGACTTCCATCTGAATCGTCCAACCCCGGCCGGTTGAGGTGAGTTGGATGGAGTCCAACAGGGAGCGGCGCAACATCATGATCCCCTGAAATTCAGGGAACCCCCCAAAGAGGATTTTGTAGATCAAGCGCTCCCCCCAGGACAAAAAGCGGGCAAAGGCACTGCGCGATTTGTTGTACTCGGGAATCACCCCCAGCACGAGGTCGGCGTGATCAAACAATCGGACGAATTGAGGAATGATCGACGGCTCAAACTGACCATCGGCGGGGAACAAGGTCACCAAATCCTTTTCCCCACAGAAAAACCCGTCGTGATAGACGGCACCGAGGCCAAGATTGACCGGGTGCTGAAGCACGCGTACCGAGGCATGTTCCCGGCTCAATCGCTCCGCAATTTCCCGGGAACCGTCGGTGCTGCCATCTTCGATAATGACCACCTCATGCGGGTTCCCCATCCGCTCGAGCTCTTCCCGAATCTCCGTCACCACCCGCTCGAGGCTGGGAGCTTCGTTGTAGTTCATCACTGCCACGGTGATGCCAAGGCTTGAGGATGGAGTCGTCATAAGGTTCATCCTGCCAGAGATTCCGCGTCGACCATCAGCCGATCTCGAAAGCTTTCGGTTAGGTCATCGGCTTCGATCAGGTCAACCCGGTAGGGGATATTCGACTCTTCAAATGCTGACTTGATCAAGGCCCGGCGCTCCTTGGAAAGCCGGGGTGGGCGAATCAGCAAAAGATCGACATCTGCATACGGTTTATCCGTCCCCCTGGCTCGCGAGCCGACCAAAAAGACTTCACTTTCCGGGAGATACTGCTCAAGGATGTTACGGAGTTCGGACAAGGTCTGGGCGGCCACGTCAATCATGGTTTCGCAACTCCAACTCTTGCCATCGAATCACTCCATCCCGCACGAGTTCATCTTGAGGAACCTCTGCGGCTCTCTTAAGACCATCGCGCAAACTTTCTATCGCCTTTTGAAAAGGTTGAAGATCAATCATCAACTCAACTCCCTCTTTCCGAACCTCGAAACCCGTATTCCATTACTCGCACCCCCTGCACCAGATACAGCTTGCCGCTCCCACGGTGCAGGGCAGGCCGTATCCCTTATCCCGCGCATCCCATATCCCGTATCCCGTATCACGTATCACGTATCCCGTATCCCGTCTTGTCCGGCGCAGTCCGAAGGGCGAAGACGGTATCCCGCATCCCGCAACCCGTATCTCGTATCCCGCATCTCGTATCTCGTATCCCGCAACCCGTCTCACCCCAACTCCCGGTAAAACTCCGCCGCCCGCTCGATCCCTTCATCCAAATCAACCGTAGCCTCGAATCCAATCAAGTCCCGGGCTTTGCTGACATTGGGAATTCGCAGTTCGACATCGGCGTATTCCTTGTACACAAACTTGATCTCGGATTTGGAGTTCAAGACCCGGATCACCGTGTTGGCCAGGCCGTAGATCGTGGTCACCGCTCGTTGGTTGCCAATGTTGAACGATTCACCGATCGCCTTGGGGTGTTCCATGCAAATCATGGTGCCTCGCACCATGTCGTCCACAAAGCACCAGGCCCGGATCTGGGTGCCGTCTCCATTGATGGTAATGGTCTCGTTCTTTAATGCCCGCATAATGAAGGTGCGCAACGCTCCTTCCCCGACCTGACCCGGGCCATACACATTAAACGGGCGCACCACCGTCACCGGCAATTGTTGATGCTGGAAGTAGGCAATGGCCAAATGCTCTTCGGCCAGCTTGCTCACCGCGTAGGTCCATCGCGCTTCACCGACGACCCCGATGGAGGTCTTGTCCAGTTCCGACGACCGGAATCCATGGGTACCGAACACCTCACTGGTGGAGAAACAGACCACGCGATCCAAGCTTTTAAGCTGGGCGGCCGCCTCGAGAACGTTGGCGGAACCCACCATGTTCACCCGCATCGTGCGGACCGGATTCAAGACCACGGTGTCGATCCCGGCGATCGCCGCACAATGAACGACGAGGTTCGCCCCGTCCATCGCTTTGGCCAGGGCATCCGGATCGAGGATGTCTCCCACCACCAGCTTGAGGTTCTTGTGGTCCTTCCACGGCTTGCTCTGCAGAGCATTTCGAGCAAGGTTGTCGTAAGCGACAATCTCATTGTCGTCGACCAATTTGCCGATCAAGGTCGAGCCGATAAAGCCCGCACCGCCGGTGATGAAGATTTATTTATTTTTAATCATGGGGATAACGGGTTACGGGATACGTGATACGGGTTACGGGATGCGGGATCCGAGATATGGGCTTGCCCCGCACCGTGACAACCGAAGATTGTCGCGGGGGCCGGGAAGAAGGGGATTCGTGATTCATGATTCAGATTGAGCAAAGGCGAGTCTGGCACGGCATAAGGAAAATTCTTAACGGGCATCATCCTAGCCAACCGCAGCAGCCCCGGCAAGTATCGAATCCGACAGCTCAACACGGAAGTTGACCACCCGCTTCGCTTCCACCTTCGCCAAGGCTACGGCGGACAAGTGAGAACACG
>DAOLCW010000031.1:0-29562 GCA_035327665.1 Kiritimatiellia bacterium | reverse complement strand
GTTATACTGGTAGGTGGCAGAGCCATAGGACAACAACCGGTCCTGGTCATCCGCGTCACCGGCTGCCTGCACGCTATCAATCACGGCGTTGGTTCGATTCCCGTTGGCGTCATACTGGTACACAGCCCGAAGTGTACCGTTGGTTTCCACCCGGATCAAGCGCCCAACCACGTCGTAGCCATAGGCAAAATGATTGGTCTCCCCCATGATCCGCTCGACCCGGCTGGTGATACGCCCCAGCGCATCATGCTGAAAGTCCACTCCGTAGAGTTCCTCGCCGTCGAAGTCAGCCTGATAGTACACAAAATCACCAAACCCATTGATCCCCCGGTGATCCTGGATCAGGCCGAGGGCGGAGTTGGTGACAAAACCCACCCCGCCATCGCGAAGGAAGGACAATGCCCCGGCTTGAACGAGGAGCCCGTCCAGGTCGTAGTTGTACGCGACGGCATCTTCATTCATGGCGATGCTGGATACGAGGAAGTCGTTGTTGTAAGTCAGATTCACGGTTCCGGTGATTTCGCCCAGGGCCTGGATTTGCTTGATGAGGGGGCCATCCCAGGCAAGGGCGAGTCCATTCTGGTTGGTCGAGGTGGCCATCGGATCAGGCATGCACGATTCCCAATGAGATGCCCATCACCCTCCTCAGCCTTACCTACAAGCATCCCCGTGTGCAGCATTGGCTCCAAAGGCATCCGCGCTTCGTTCCTCCTTTCATCTCGATCCGTTCGAGTTGGTTAAGCTTGATCGGACGCTGATTCAGAGAACTGACCGACAAGGGCATCCGGCCTTGCCCGTTTCTCAGAGCCCACCTTGCGGATTTATTTACCGCAATGAATGATATTGGGATCGCATGGCGTCATGAACACAAATCGCTGATCTGGACAGCATCGATTCATTCCATCGCTAAAAAGCATCGACGTTTTCGTCAGACCCTCGCTACGATCACGCTCGGGTGCAGCCGACCAAGAACGAGGAAAAACGAAGGAAATAAATCCTGTCGTTTATGCGACACTCCATTAGTATCTTCACTGTGAAACCCAACCGGAAACTTCGTATGGGCATGATCGGCGGAGGTCAAGGCGCCTTCATCGGTTCCGTCCACCGCATGGCCGCCACCCTCGACGGTTCCATCGAACTCGTTTGCGGAGCCTTCAGCTCCGACCCCCAACGTTCCCGCGACTCCGGCCACGACTGGTTCATCCCTCCCCATCGCTGCTACCCCGACATGCACGCCATGATCTCCGGCGAAGCCCAACTTCCCCCCGAACAGCGCATGGACTTCGTCACCATCGTCACCCCCAATCACCTCCATTACCCCGCCGCCCGGCTCGCCCTCGAAGCAGGCTTTGATGTGGTTTGCGACAAACCCCTCACCTCCACCCTCGCCGACGCTCAAGCCCTCGTCCGCCTCGTCGAAGAAACCGGCCGCCTCTTCATGCTCACCCACAACTACACCGGCTACCCCATGATCCGCGAGGCTCGCGCCCGCATCCGGTCCGGTGCCCTCGGCGCCCTTCGCGGTATCCTCGTCGAATACCCCCAAGGCTGGCTGGCCACCGCCCTCGAACAGCAGGGCCAAAAACAAGCCGCATGGCGCACCGATCCCGCCCAGGCCGGACTCTGCGGCTGCATGGGCGACATCGGAACCCACGCCGAAAACCTCGCCGAATTCGTCACCGGCCTCCCCATCCAATCCCTCTGCGCCGACCTCGCCACCTTCATTCCCGGTCGCCGCCTCGACGACTACGGCTCCGTCCTCCTCCACTTCCACGGCGGAGCCCGCGGCGTCCTCACCGCAAGCCAGGTCTTCCCCGGCGAGGAAAACGCCCTTCGCCTCCGCGTCTACGGAGTGAGCGGCGGCCTCGACTGGTCCCAACAGGAACCCAACACCCTCACCCTTCTCCACCCTGACCGCCCCCGCGAAATCCTCCGTGCTGGCGGCTCCGGCCTTCACGAATCCACCCGCCAATCCCTCCGCCTTCCCGCCGGCCATCCCGAAGGTTTTATCGAAGCCTTCGCCAACCTCTACCGCGACTACGCCTCCGCATGGTGGGCCCGCCACGCCGGACTCCCCCCGCCCCCCTCCGCCGCCGACCTCCCCACCGCCCATCACGGCCTCCGCGGCATCGCCTTTCTCCAAGCCGTCGTCGAAAGCTCGCAAACCCGCCAATGGATCAACCTCCCCGTTTAACCCCCAGGACCCGCCCATGACCACACCCCTCCGCATCACCATCTGGAACGAGTATCAACACGAGCGCGAAAACCCCGGCGTCCAACGCATCTACCCCGACGGCATCCACACCACCATCGCCAACGGCCTCCGCGCCTACCCCGGACTTCACCTGCAAACCGCCACCCTCGACCAACCCGAACACGGCCTCACCGAAGCCGTTCTCGACGCCACCGACGTCCTCGTCTGGTGGGGCCACAAAGCCCACAACAAAGTCAGCGAAGACATCGTCAAACGCGTCCAGAAAAAAGTCCTCGAAGGCATGGGCCTCATCGTCCTCCACTCCGGCCACTACTCCCGTATCTTCCGCGCCCTCATGGGCACCACCTGCTCCCTTAAATGGCGCGAAGCCGCCGAGAAAGAACGCATCTGGAACCTCGCCCCCGCCCACCCCATCACTCAGGGGATCGGCGACTTCATCGAAATCCAACACGAAGAAATGTACGGCGAACGCTTCGACATCCCCGAACCCGACGAACTTATCTTCGTCTCCTGGTTCCAGGGCGGCGAGGTCTTCCGCAGCGGATGCTGCTGGACCCGTGGCCATGGCCGCATCTTCTACTTCCGCCCCGGTCACGAAACCTACCCCACCTACCACCACCCCGATGTCAGCCGCGTCATCGCCAACGCCGCCCGCTGGGCCACCCCCCGCAAGTTGATCCCCGACACCTGCCCCAATGTCCCCCCTCTCGAACCCCTCCCTCCTCCCCCCAAAGAATACCATTCCGCCGGACTCATCCAAACCGCCGACGACCTCTAACCCCCGACCCGCCCATGGCTAAAAAAATTCGTATAGGAATCATCGGAACCGGAGGCATGGCCCACGCCCATGCCCGCGACATCCTCCGCCACCCCCACACCCAACTCACCGCCGTCGCCGACATCGACCTCCCCCGCGCCCAAGCCTTCGCCGCCAAATTCGGCGCACCCTTCGCCTGCACCGACCAAGCCGACCTCTTCGACCACGTCGACGCCCTCGTCAACGCCACCCCCGACGCCTTCCACGCTCCCCTTACCCTCCGCGCCCTCGCCGCCGGCAAACATGTCCTTTGCGAAAAACCCCTCGCCACCAACCCTGCCGACGCCCGGCGCATGGCCCGCGCTGCCGCCAAACACCGCGTCGTCAACCTTGTCAATTTCTCCTACCGCAACAGTTCCGCCCTCCAGCGCGCCCATGCCCTCATCGCCCGCGGCGACCTCGGACGACCCCTCCACTTCGAAGCCAGCTACCTCCAAAGCTGGCTCTCCTCCACCGTCTGGGGCGACTGGAAAACCTCCGATGCCTGGCTCTGGAGACTCTCCACCCGGCACGGCAGCCTCGGCGTCCTCGGCGACATCGGCGTCCACATTCTCGACTTCGCCGCCTTCCCCCTCGGACCCTTCGCCTCCGTAAACTGCCACCTCCACACCTTCGACAAAGCCCCCGGCGGCAACATCGGCCCCTACACCCTCGACGCCAACGACTCCGCCGTCATCCATGCCTCCATGCAAAACGGCGCCGTCGGCGTCATCCACACCACCCGCTGGGCCACCGGACATAAAAACTCCCTCTCCCTCCGAATTTTCGGTGACCTCGGCGCCCTCCGCATCGAACTCGACCAGGGCTTCGACCGCCTCGACATCTGCCTCGGACGCCAACGCCACCGCGCTGAATGGAAAACCGTCACCTGCTCTCCCACCCCCACCAACTTCGACCGCTTTGTCCGCGCCATTCGCACGGGCAACCCCCAACCCCCCGACTTCGCCCACGGCGCCGCCATCCAAACCGTCATCGACGCCTGCTTCCGATCCCACCGCACCGGAAAAACCATCCCCATCCGCTAAAATCAGAGTGGACATCCCCCCCAATCACGACTACGGTTCCGTGCCGATTTTGTGATAAGGAGCAGATCAAATGAGCGAACTCACCAAACAACAAGTACTTAACGAACTCGTAGGCATCCTCAAGGACATGACCAGCGACTGGGAAATCGACGATTTCTCCGGCGAGATCTCCGGCGACACCAGCCTCGTCGCCGATTTATCCTTCGAATCCATCGAAATCGTCCAACTCATGGTCACCATCGAGCAGCACTTCACACTTAAAAACCTCGCCTCCGAGGAACTCCTCATGCGCGACGGCCGCTACGTCCCCGACCGCACCGTCAACGAAGTCGCCGAATTCGTCTACCATCAGATCCAAAAACGCAAATGACCCGCACCCTTCTTCTCGGGCTCGACGGCGCCACCTATACCCTCCTCGACGACCTCTTCGAAAACGGCTACATGCCGTTCCTCAAGTCCCTCATCGAAAATGGCGTTTCCGCCACGCTCCTCTCCACCCCCTGCCCCGTCACCCCCCCTGCCTGGACCTCCATGACCACCGGGGTCAACCCCGGTCAACACGGCATCTTCGACTTCATCTCCGCCGATGACTCCGGCGGCACCATCAAATTCCACATGGAAACCGCCCGCGGCGTCCAGGCCGAAACCCTGTGGAGTCTCCTCAACCGTCATGGCATGAAAGCCGGGGTCATGAACTTCCCCGTCTCCTACCTCACGCCCCCCTTCGACGGCTACATGGTCCCCGGCTTCATCACCGCCCGCGTCCTCAAAATGGGCGTACAACCCCGCGAATTCTACGACGAAATCAAACAACTCCCCGGCTTCGACCTTAAAGCCATCTCCTGGAACTCCGAAGGCGGTGAAACCACCCTCGGCAGCACCCGCATGAAGGATCTCGCCGAACTGAACGCATGGGTCGATCGCCTCCGCCGCAAAGAACGCGGATGGCACGCCATCGCCAAGGCCCTCATTCAGAAAAACGACTGCCCCCTCCTCGCCCTCGTCTTCGAAGGCGTCGACCGCATCCAACACCTCACCTGGGACCTCCTCGACCCCATCTACTTCCCCGCCCACCCCACCTCCGAAGATCTCGCCGCGCGCGACATCTGCTACAGCTACTACACCCTCGTCGACGAACTCCTCGCCGACCTCGTCAAAACCGCCGGTCCCGACACCCGCATCATCGTCGCCTCCGATCACGGCTTCGGCTCCACCACCGAACTCTTCTACGCCAATGCCTTTCTGGCCCGTGAAGGCTACCTCACCTGGAAGCCCGAAGCCCTTACCGATTCCGCCGGCATGATGCACGACGTCAACATGCGGAATCACTTCGACTCCATCGACCTCCCCAACACCGTCGCCTACGTCCGCACCGCCAGCGCCAACGGCATCTACATCCGGGTCGCCCGCGAACCCGGCCAAACCGGAATCCCTCCCCAAGACTACGAACGCGTACGCGAAGAAATCCGCCAAAAACTCCTCGCCTATCGCGATCCCCGCAACGGCGAACCCGTCGTGACCAAAGTCGTCACCCGCGACGAAGCCTTCCCCGGCCGCGCCAACCACCTTGCCCCCGACCTCACCCTCACCCTCCGCGACGGCGGCTTCGTCTCCATCCTCAACTCCGAGGAACTCGTTGTTCCCCGCCCCGAAGTCAAGGGAACCCATCGTCCCGAAGGCATCTTCGTCGCCTCCGGACCCGGCTTCCGCAAAGGCGCCCGACTCGAAGACCTGTCCATCCTCGATATCGCCCCCACCCTTCTTTACTCCCTCGGCCTTCCCATCCCCGAGGACCTTGAAGGACGCCTCATCGAAGAAGCCTTCGACCCCGCCCACCTTCAGACCCAGCCTCCCCGTAAAGGTCCGCCCACCCAACCTCCCGGTGCCGAAGACCACAATCAGGCCGGCCTCGAAGAAGTCGACGAAAACATCGTCCTCGAACGCCTCAAAGCCCTCGGCTACATCGAATAGAGGCCGGCATGCCCAGGATCCGAACCAGCAGACTCGGACTCTTCTATCAGCAATCCGGCGAAGGTGACGACATCGTCATGGTCCACGGCCTCGCCGCCAACCTCGCCTTCTGGTTCCTCAAAATCGTCCCCTTCTTTACCGACACCTACCGTGTCACCGCCTACGACCAACGCGGCCACGGCATGTCCGAAACCCCGCCCGATCACTACACCACCCACGATCTCGCCGAAGACCTCCTTTCCCTCCTCGACGCCCTCAACATCGAAAAAGCCCACCTCGTCGGCCATAGCATCGGCGGGGCAGTTTGCGCCCACTTCGCCACCCTCTTCCCCCATCGGGTAAAAACCCTCACCCTCATCGAGTGCCGCCTCCACGCCTTCCAGCCCATCCAAAGCCGCGACAACCAAGCCTTCTGGGAAAAACACGCCAAAGAATTCGAAGCCCAAGGCATCACCATTCCTAAAAATACCCCCAAAGTTTTTTATTCCCTCATGCAGGAACTTAGCCCCCTCGCCGACCAGGGCCTCATCAATCCCAACGCCGTCCCCGGTCTCATCCTTCGTGGTCCTGCCGACCCCAAAAGCCGTTCCGGCCAACGCTGGCTCAAGCTTGTCTCCGAAACCACCTTCGCCACCGACCTTCAGGAACTCGCCGGCCTTACCGAAGACCGCCTTGCCACCATTCATCATCCCACCCTCGTTATGTACGGCGCCACCTCTCACTTCATCGGTAGCTGCCACGGACTCGAGCGGGTTCTCCCCAACAAATCCATGGTCATTCTCCCCGATCGCGGCCACTTCTTCCCGGTAACCGAACCCTCCCTCGTCGCCCATCACACCCTCAATTTTCTAAAATCCCTCTCCTCCCCCTCATCGTAGTCAAAAACGTGTGCAGGGTTCAGTGTTCAGTAGTCTTACTCTTAATCTTAGTCTTACTCTTAATCTTAATCCCCCCCTCTCCAACCACTCAGCCTTCAGGTTACTCCCCCCGAACCCCTGAACACTGAACCCCTCTCCCCACCCCCAATGCCAACTCCCAAACGGCCTCAAACCCAGCAATGGCTCGTTCAAGGCAACGAGCGGGGTGCTTTACTTCTCGACTTTCTCGTCGACAAAACCGGGCACACCAAACGGCAGGCCAAACGCTGGCTCGATCAGAAAATTGTCTTCGTCAACGGCCAGCGCGTATGGATGGCCAAACACATCCTCCAACCTCGCGACCGGGTGGAATTCACCCTCCCCCTTGAAACGCATCCCTCCGCCTCCTCCTCAACCATCACCATCCCCATTCTCTACCGCGACACCCACTACCTCATTGCCGACAAACCTCCCACCCTTGTCACCAATCAATCCCCCGACAGTTTGGAAGCCGTTCTGAGTCGCCAGGAGGGCCCTGTGCATGCCGTTCACCGTCTCGACCGGGAAACCTCCGGCTGCATCCTCTTCGCTCGCACCCAGGAAGCCAAAGACCGCATGATCGAACTTTTCCACGACCGCGCCGTCTTGAAAGTCTACCGGGCCATCGTGCTCGGTTCCTTTCCTCCCGGCACCCAACGCACCCTGCGCGCGCCGATCGAGGGGAAACCCGCGGTTACCCATCTTCGCGTCATCCGTGGCGGGCCTCTCGCCTCCCACCTCGAACTCCGCCTCGAAACCGGGCGCACCCATCAGATCCGTCGCCACCTCCTCACCCTTCCCTCCGGACTCGTCGGCGACAAGCAATACGGCCACAAACACATCGATCAACCCGAACTCCGAAAAGCCGCCCGACACATGCTCCATGCCATCCGGCTTTCCTTTCCCCACCCCTACCTCGAAAAAACCGTCGAAGTCACCTCGCCCCTTCCCCCCGACTACAAAGCCTGCCTCAAAGCCCTCCGCCTTTAATCTTCGCGATCCCTTTGCGCCTTCATTTGGGCGCCCTCGCGATAACTCCCCCGCAAAGAACGACCTACACCCGGTGGCGGTAAGTAATCCGGCCCTTCGTCAAATCATACGTCGACATTTCCACCCGGACCTTGTCCCCGGTGGTAATCTTGATGAAATGCTTCCGCATCTTGCCCGAAATATGAGCCAGAACCTCGTGCCCGCTGTCCAGCTTGACCCGGTACATTGTCGCCGGCAAAACTTTTACCACCACTCCATCCAACTCTAAAATATCTTCTTTGCCACCCGGCATAGCGCCTCCAGTCAACCAATTCGTGTTTATCGAAAAGAGCCAACACTCTAGCGCGACCATCCCGTCTAGGCAAGCGCAGGATGACCGCAGTTTTGAGTTGCCGAACGCATCCCTGATTCACGGGTCGGCTTTCCCCCCGAACGTCGGACGTGGTGTGGTGACCATCCGGTGGCACCTGGAGCGGCACCGCTTTGTTACGCGGCGATACGCGAGTCTTCGAGCGCAGCCTCGCGGTTCACCGGCGACGTTCTATTCCCTCAAATGCTCAAGAAATCCTCGAACCAATCGGCCCGATACCCATGAACGGTAACTGGCCGTCGACCGGATATCCGAGATCGGCTTCACCAGGCTTGAGGTCAATGCCTCCGCCTCCTCCAACGTTTTCCGGTCAATCTCCCGGCCCACCACAAACGCTTCCACATCGGGAAGCCGGATCGCTTTCGGGGCCACACTTCCCAAGGCCACCGCAAACGACACCACCCGGCCCCCTTCGTACTTGCCCCGGTACGTTCCCATCACTTTCGAGATCGCTTGGGCCGCCCGCGGCCCCAACTTGCGCCATTGCTCCTTCTCCCCCTCCTTCAGCGTCGCCACCTCCACCCCGACAATCAACTCCCCATCGCGAAGATCGATTTTCCGGTAGTCGATTAGAAACGCTTCCAGTCCCACCGTCCGCTCCCCCTTTGCGCTCGCCACCACCACCTTGGTATCCGCCACCAAAAGCGAAGGCGCAATATCCCCCGCCGGACTCGCATTCGCCAGACTCCCCCCCAACGTACCCATGGCCTGGATCTGCCGCCCCCCCACCGTCGCCGCCGCTGCAGCCAGCGCCGGGAAGCCCCGTTGAATGACGGCCGACTCCCGCAACATCCGATGCGTCACCCCCGCTCCGATAAACAACCGGTCCCCCACCGCCCGGATTTCCTTCAGCTCACCCACCCCGCTCAAATCGATGATCCGTTCCGGAGCCGCCCGCACCCCCGCCTCCCACTGCACCATCAAATCCGTTCCCCCCGCCAGCAGAATTCCTCGCGTCCCCTCATTCTCCAGCAGACCCAGCGCCTCCACCAGCGTCCCCGGATACATCATCCGCGCCCCTTCCAGCTTCGACCCCACCGCGCTCATGATTCGCTCTCCGTCTTCGCCAGTTCACTCCTCGGCCAACGCTCCGCCGCCGCCGCCACCGCCTCCATGATCTTCTCATACCCCGTGCAACGGCAGATATTCCCCGCATGCGCGTCCCGCATCGTCTGATCCGAAAGCGACTCTCCCCTCCTCAAATAAGCATACGACGAAACAATCATCCCCGGAATACAGAACCCGCATTGAGCCGCCCCCTTCTCCTGATACATCCGTTGCAACAACCGCCCCCCCTCACTGCGCTCGAGCCCCTCGACCGTCATAATCTCCGCTCCATCCCGAACCTGCCCCGCCGCCATCAGGCACGAAACCACCGTCTCTCCGTTCACCAACACCGTGCATGCCCCGCACTCCCCCTCCCCGCAACCTTCCTTCGTTCCGGTCAGCCGGAGATCCTCCCGCAACACATCCAACAGCCGCCGCGCCGGAGGAAACTCCACCGTCCGTTCTTCCCCGTTCACCATCCACGTCCTCGATATCCGCTCACTCATAACCAAAACCTTCCCATCATCCTAATCGTCATCCTAAACCTAATCGTAATCGACTCCCCCGAACCCCCGAACCTCTGAACCCTCTTCTTCACCCTGCCGCCAACATTCCCAGCCCTTCCCCACTCTCCTTCATCACCGCCTCCAACATCATTTCCGGCGTGATCGGAATCTTCCGAAGCCGCAATCCCGTCGCCGCCACCAGCGCATTCGCCACCGCCGGGGCCAGCCCATCCATCGGAATCTCCCCCACGCCCTTCGCCCCCGGAGCGGTGTGCGTATAGGGATACTCAAGGAATGTAATGTCCATCTCCGGAATATCCAGCGCGGTGGGAATCACATACGTCTGCATCCGGCTCGCGTCATACAACCCGTCTTTGATCTCCATCTTCTCCATCAACGCATACCCCAGCGCCTGCACCAGCCCCCCCTCAATCTGACCCTTCGCAAGCATCGGATTGATCAGCCGGCCGATATCGTAACACGCGACAATCCTCACCAGCTTCACCTCCAACGTCAACGCATCCACCTCCACCTCCGCGATATTGCACCCCCACGAATACGAAGGATATGAATCCCCTTTGAACGTCTTCTGATCCCACACGATCGTTTCCGGCAATTGAAACTGATGGTACACCCGCAGCGGACCCTTCTCCTTCAAATAGCGCTCCGCCACCGCCTCAAACGATTCGCTCGTCCCCGTCACATCGCAGTGAAAACGACCCCCATCCAGATGCACCCCATGCCCCCCGAAAAGAGACTCCGAGGCATACCCCTCCAGCGCCGCCTTCAATTTTTCCGCCGCCCCGAACACCGTGCCCCCCACCACCATCGCCGTCCGCGACGCCACCGTCGGACCACTGTCTGGAACATAACGTGTATCCGGAAGCGGACACCGCACCCGGTCCATCGACACCCGAAGTCCATCCGCCGCAATCTGCGGCATGATCGTCAACGTCCCCTGCCCCATCTCCGTCGAACTGATCCGGATATTCACCCCTGGACGCCCGTCCTCGAACCATTCAAGATCCAACGCCGCCTTCGACTTTAGTCGCCGCTCCCCATCGCCGGTGAATCCCGAGCCATGTCCGAAAAAGGAAAGCCCGATACCATAAAACCGCCCATTCACCGGCTTGCCATGTGTGCAGCTTGTCAGTTTCTTCTCGAATTCCGCCCGCTTCAGCGCCTCTTCCATCACCGCTGGCGGATCCATATCCTCCGCGATCACCTGCCCTGTGCCCGTTCGGTCCCCCACATGCAGGCAGTTCTTCCGCCGGAACGTCTCCGGACTCAATCCCGCTGCCGCCGCGCATTCCTCGATGTGCGACTCCAACCCCCAGATCGCTTGTGGCGCCCCGAACCCTCGAAACGCCCCATTCGGAAACGTATGCGTCCGGTAAACCTGTCCATTCACAAAAACATGATCGATCTTGTAACCCAAGGTCGTGTGAAGAATACCCCGTGACAGGACCACCGGGCTCAACGTCGTGTACGCTCCCCCGTCCAACACAAAGTCCACCTCCATCGCCGTGATCGTTCCCTCCCGGCTCAACCCGGTTCGATACCTTGCCCACGAAGGATGTCGCTTCGTCGTGTACAGGATGTCCTGGTTCCGGTCGTAAATCATCTTCACCGGCTTCCCGCACTTCAACGCCAGCAGCGCGCAATACCCCGCAATCAACGTCGGAAACTCCTCCTTGCCCCCAAACGCCCCTCCCACCGCCGCCTGCTTCACCCGGATCTTCTCCAACGGCAAATCCAGCGTGATCATCAACTCCGGAGCTACATAATACGGACACTGAAGGCTCCCCTGCAAAAAGACCCCCCCGTCCTTTTCCGGTATCGCCACCATCCCTTGCGGCTCAATGTACAATTGCTCCTGATGCCCTGCCCAATACTCCCCCTCCACAATCCGCTCCGCCTTCGCAAATCCCTCCGCAAGCGCCCCCTTCTCGATCGTTTGCGCGGCCAAAACATCCAGCCCCGTTCCCCCCGCCTTGTGCCGCTCCACCACTTCCCCCAGCGTATGAATGGGCGTCAATTCCTCAATCTCCGCCCGGATGTGGTTTGCCGCCTCCTCGGCCAGCGCCTTGGTCGGGGCCGCCACCAACGCCAACGGTTCACCCCGGTAACGGATCACGTCCTCCACAATGAACGGCATATCCTGCCCCATCAAATCCACGATATTCTTTCCCGGAATATCCTTCGGCGTCACCACGCACACCCCGCTGAAATCAAACTCCGGATCAAACACCAGCTTGCGCAGCCTTCCGTGGCTTACCTGCGAACGAACCACCACCCCCATCCAGCAATCCGGAAACGGAAGGTCGTCAATGTACTGCGTCAATCCCCGGACCTTTTCCTCCCCGTCCAGACGGATCAGGCTCTTGCCCACATGCTCATACGTCCGTTTCGAAATCGTTGCCGCCATGATGGTTATCTCCTCGCAAAACTCTAACCCTGCCCGCCCCGAATGGCAAATGCTTTACACCCCATCTCCGCATTCCCTTCCCAAACCCCTCCCCCTCCCCCATACTATACGAACTCCGAACCACCAAACCTGCCAACCTCCTAACCTCCTAACCTCTCCACCTGAACCCCTGAACCCCTATTCCCCCATGTCCCCCTCCCCCGATACGTATCTCCACTACGAAGTTGGTTCCCGCCCTCTTCGCGGCGGCTGGTCCGGAACCCTCATCACTTCTCTCGCCGTAGCCTGGTCAATCTTCCAGCTTGCCTTACCTCAGTTCCTCATTCTGCGCACCGAGACCGTTCGCTCCATCCATCTCGCCTTCGCCCTCGCCCTCGCCTTCCTCTGTTTCCCGGCCGCACGTCGCCCCCGCACCCGCGAATGGATCACCCGCCGCGCCCCCCGCCTCCTCGGCTGGATCGCCGCCACCCGCCGCGCCTCTCTTCCCGACCTCCTCCTCGCCTTCCTCGCCGCCGCGTCCGCCCTCTACCTCGCCCTCGACTTCCAAGGCATCGCCGAACGCCTTGGCCGACCGTCCCTCACCGACATGACCGTCGGTGTTGTCCTCCTCCTACTCCTTCTCGAAGCCGCCCGCCGCTCCCTCGGCCTCGCCCTTCCCCTCGTTGCCTCCACCTTCATCCTCTACAGCTTCGTCAGCGAATCCATGCCCGACCTCATTGCCTTTCGCAACGTGACCCTCGACAAACTCCTCACCAAACTCACCCTCACCACCGAAGGCATCTACGGCGTCCCCCTCGACGTCTCCGCCTCCGTCGTCTTCCTCTTTGTTCTCTTCGGTGCCATGCTCGAAAAAGCCGGCGGCGGAAAATACTTCATCGATCTCGCCTACAGCCTCCTTGGCCGCTACCGCGGCGGACCCGCCAAAGCCGCCGTCCTCGCCAGCGGCATGACCGGCATGGTCAACGGGTCCAGCATCGCCAACACCGTCACCACCGGCACCTTCACCATTCCCCTTATGAAACGCGCCGGCTTCCCCGCCGTCAAAGCGGGCGCCGTCGAAGTTGCCGCCAGTACCAACGGTCAACTCATGCCTCCCATCATGGGCGCTGCTGCCTTCATCATCGCCGAATACTGCAACCTCACCTACCTCGAAGTCATCCGCGCCGCCTTTATCCCCGCCGTCATCTCCTACCTCGCCCTCCTCTGGATCGTTCACCTCGAAGCGGGCAAACTCGGCCTCAAAGGCATCCCCCGTTCCGACCTCCCCTCCTTCCGGGCCATCGCCCCCCGTGGCCTCCACTTCCTCATCCCCCTCGCCTTGCTCCTCGCTCAACTCCTCATCTTCCGCCGCTCCGCCCAGCTCTCCGTCTATACCGCCATCCTCGCCCTCGCCGCCCTCATGGCCGCCCGCCACCTTGTCCGCGCCGCCCGTCACCAATCCACCTGGACCGACGCCCTCCGCAACACCGCCACCGAGTGGTTCGACTCCCTCGTCACCGGCGCACGCAACATGATCGGCATCGGCGTCGCCGTCGCCGCAGCCGGCATCATCGTTGGGGTTGTCACCATGGGGCTCGGCCACGCCATCACCGACGTCATCTCCGTGCTTTCCGGCGGCAACCTCTTCGTCATGCTCCTCATCACCGCCGTGGTCAGCCTTATCCTTGGCATGGGCCTCCCCACCACTGCCAACTACATCGTCATGGCCTCCCTTACCGCCCCCGCCCTCTACCTCCTCGCCGACCTCAACGGCTATGCCGTTCCCCTCATCGCCGCTCATCTCTTCGTCTTCTACTTCGGTATCCTCTCCGACGACACCCCCCCCGTCGGCCTCTCCGCCTACGCCGCCTCCGCCATTTCCCTCGCCGACCCCATCCAAACCGGCATTCAGGGCTTCATCTACGACATCCGCACCGCCCTGCTTCCCTTCATGTTCTTCTTCAACACCGAACTCCTCCTCATCGGCGTCCAGACCTTTTCCCACGGCCTTATCATCTTCACCACCGGCCTCATCGCCATGTTCGCCTTCACCTCCCTCATCCAGGGTTACTACATCACCCGCAACCGCTGGTATGAAGGCATCATCCTCGCCCTCGTCACCCTCATCCTCCTCCGCCCCGGCCTCTTCGACCAAGCCACCCCCCTCGGCCGACCCGCCTGGTACGCCATCGGCCTCACCCTCTGGATCGCCATCGCCCTCCTCCAATCCCGACGGGGTCAGCCCTTAAAAACCAAATCTAGCTGAATCACTCCGGCGGTGTCACATCGATCACCCGGTAAAACGCTCCCGAAGCTGGCTGGAGGAGCAGATTGAAGGGACCATAAAGCAACGTCACCGAAGGATCCCCGGACGGGAAGGACCAAGCCATCGTATCGAAGGCGCCATTCACCCCCCGCAAGTTGATGGAACGCTGCACCTGATACGACCGATCCGGATACGAATCCTCAAAGGTAAGGTAAACGATGGGACCGCCCGCCGTCATCCCCGATACAAACATCCCAACCCGCGGGTTCAACTCGCGCACCGTCACGTCCCTGGTGATGTGGATCGGTCCATTCTGCGTATCCACACCCGGCTCGCGACGATTGAAGCCCCAGATCACCCGGTATGCGTCGTTCTCGAGAGTCGGCTCATCGAAAACCAGCGACCCGTTGACGTTAATCGAGCCGCCTTCTCCGGGGATGTCGAAGGGGCCATGCTCGGCAAGCATGAGATCGTTGTCTCCGATCGAGAATTGACCGTCATAATTCAACGCGACATCCACCATCAACCCCGCCATCGCCAAATCACCCTGGTTGACCAGCGTAAACTGGTAATGGAAAGGCTGGCCGGGGATCCGCTCCGTTGGCGAGTGATTGAAGTTGATCACGTCCAGAATCGGCCGCTCGGACGGTTCCTGGGCGGTGACGATGAGCGGCTGATCACCGAAAAACATCTTGTTGTTGCTCTTGTCGAGTTCCGGGAAATTGTTGTTTCCGTCGATGATCACCACCGGATAGTACGTGCCGATAGGGAAGGTCTCCGGAAGGGCAATCGTTACCACGTCATCCGCGCGGTCGCCCACCGGAATGGCCGGCATGGAGCGAGATGCCTGAAAGATCAGATTCGTCGTGCTCGGATCGGGATCCGGGGTCAGATAAAGCTGGAAGGTAAACGGCGGCGACGCCGCCGTGCCGATATTTTCGATCAGGTTGGTAAACGTTACATGGGCCGGATCCTTGCCGATACCAATCTCCGGCGGCCAGAAGGAGAAATCCAGCGACACCAGATCGGAGAGGAGTCCCGCATCGGCATCGACCACGCTAATATATCCTTGAAAGTTGCCCAATTGGCCCCAGAAACCGGTGTTGTTCTCCTCGTTGGTTTCCAGAACTTGATTCAGGAAATCCAGCTCCCAGAACAAACGGTACTTGCCCGGTGGAATGAACTCGGCCTGTGGGACAGTCAGTTCTGTCGTTAGCTTGGTGCGCCCTTCAAGCCCCGCAGCCACCGCCAACGTCCCGATTGGGAATGGCGGCCCCACAATTGGGTTTGTTACGGTTCCCGAAAGTTGCTGCAAGGAGAACCGGATTGAGAACGGACCCGCCGTGCCCGTGCCATTTTTCGCCACGTCGATCGTCGCGGAGAAGGTACCCTTGTTCGTCACCGTCCAGGATGAAACCGAGTTTGTCCAACGTGGTGCCCAGCCGGTGATCAAGTCGACCATGCCGCTTTGCCCGTCCACTTGAATCAGCGGTGATTGAAGAACCAGCAGGTTGTTTTGATTGTTTAATTCAAACACTTCGTTCTCCGCGTCCAAGATGCCCATATAGCGGTAGGTGCCTCCCGGCACGGTGGGGGGGATCGTCAACTGTGTGGCAAAATGATGCACCGGCACGCCGGGCGGCACGGCGGCCGGCAGCGTGGGCACGGTCGTCGAGCGGATCAAGTAGGATGATGGCAAACTGCTCCCGGTACCGGTATCGACACGTATCAGATGATGCTCGAATACCGTTGGCTGAGGCACTGCCTCATTCCCAACATTTTGCACGGTGCCGGTCACCATGATCGAATCGCCTACGGCCACGGAGGTCGGGGAAACCTGCACGGAATTTTCACCGAATCGCAAGTCCGGAGCCAGTCCGGCCAAATGGGCGAATCGAACCTTCGGGTAAATGCTCCACGGGTCGGGACGGTTGTTTGTGTAACTGGCTTCCATGAGGTGGTTGGTCGGATTGAACACGGATGCGTCCGGATTCAGGATCGCGCCGACGACCCACTCTGGAGACGGGCCCATGCCCGGCGGAAAATTGGGCAAGGTGAACGTCGCATCAAACTCAACCAGACCATCCCCGGGATTGATACCTGTCGCCGTCCGGCGACCGAGCGGGAAGGGCAAGGTCAGAGGAGAATCAAAACGATGCCAAGGGGACCGGATGATCCTGTAGGCAAGAAATCCTTGAGGATTGTAATGTTCATAGATGACCCGCGGAGGCAAGAGGTAATAGTCAACCGGGAAGGGCGGCACGACCGTTTCATCGCCAACATTTTGATAGCGAATTCGAACCGTAAACGTTTCGCCAATGGTGTACAGGTCGTTCGGGTTGGGATTGAGGATCGCCAATGCACCTTGAAGGGGCCACGCCAGGTCCGGCGTCGCGAGGACGGTCAGGTTGTTGTGCAAGATGTTGGTATTGTTTGCCCGGTTGCTGTCGTTTTGAAAATGACCCGGATCCAAGATGGCCCGCAGCGAGTAGTTGCCCGGCGTGATGCCCGGGGGGACGGACAGCAGGGTGGTAAACGCAAAACTTGCATTGGGATTGGCAAGATCACGAATCGGTGGATCCGTAGTCAAAAGGGGGGAACTCGGGAAGGCGCGCCAGCGCAGTTTCGTGGCGGGCAGGAAGGGGCCGCCAAAATTCGGCACCAGCTCGTAGCGGATGAAGGATTGCAGGACGTTCCCTTGATTTGGGCTCTGATTCGCCACGGTAATCGTGGCCGAAAATTGTGAATTTGCCCGCAACCCCGGCCCATGCGGGATATCCACCGAGGCCGTTCCCGGTATAAACGCGTAATCCACCTGCTGACCGTAAACCGATACCCCCAAGCCGCCGAGCAGCCCCATCAGCATCATCGTTTTTTTCATGTGACTCCTCTTGATTCAAGGGGTGAGTATCAGTGAAAACCCGAGGATTTTCTGCGAGTGATAAGGCTCACCCTACCCACCAAGCCCCCGGGGTCAAGGATTTTAGGTCGATTTTTTTATTTTGCCACACCTCAATTTTTGCGAAAAGTCATGCGTCAGTCACCCCCGTCACACGAGTCGGCGATTTGTTCTTTCCCTGCCAATCCGCTCCCGCTAAAGTTCACCCATGATCAAACACGTTGTCATGTGGACGTTCAAAGAAGACGCCGAAGGGCGTGACCGCGCGGCCGTGGCTGCCAAAGTCAAAACCGACCTCCTTGCCCTCGCCTCCCTCATCCCCGCCATCCGCCGCATCGAAGTCGGCATCAACCAACTTCCCTCCGATGCCGCCTGCGATATTTGCCTCCTTTCCGAATTCGACACCTGGGCCGACCTCGACACCTACCGCGATCACCCTGCTCATCAGGCCGTGGTCGCCTACGTGAAAACCGTCGTCACCTCCCGCCACGTCGTCGATTACGAAGTGTGACACGCGCCCCAACCCATAAGCTGAAACACCGCGCAAGGCTCTCCCTTCCCTTCCTCGCCATCGCCCTCTCCGCTTGCTCCTCCTTCCGGGTTTGCGACGACCGGTGGACCGGACGCGACAAGGCCTACCACTTCACCGCTTCCGCCGCGATCGGATCCGGGTCCTACGTGCTTGCCCGGGAAGCCTTCGACACCTCCCGTTCCGAGGCCGCCCTCGCCGCGTCCTCGGTCGCCCTCGCCGCCGGCCTCGCCAAGGAGACCTACGACCTCCACATCAAGCAAACCTGCTGGAGCTGGCGCGACATCGCATGGGACATCCTCGGCACCAGCGTTGGCGTCACCGCCGCCGCATGGGCCGATCGCCGCTAGGCCACCCCCCGCAACATTGCCCCCTACTTCTTGGCCAGATGGTCCTTGTGCCAGATGTCCCCTTCGGCATGGTGGAACCAGCGGGTCGTCGTCACCTTGGCCCGGGTGTAGAAATAAATCGCCTCCCGGCCCTGGATGTGGAGATCGCCGAAGAACGAATAATCCCAACCGCTGAACGGGAAGTAGGCCATCGGAGCGGGAATTCCCACGTTGATCCCGATCATCCCCGCCTTCACCCGGTGCTTGAATTCACGGGCGAGCTGCCCCGACTGGGTGTAGATGCAGCAGCCGTTTCCGAATGAGCAGCCATTGGCGATATGCAGCGCGTGGTCGAGGTCGTCCGCCCGCACCACATTCAAGAC
This sequence comes from Kiritimatiellia bacterium, assembly GCA_035327665.1. GTDB lineage: Bacteria > Verrucomicrobiota > Kiritimatiellia > CAIVKH01 > CAIVKH01 > DAOLCW01. Next base: position 10,912 of record DAOLCW010000031.1, on the reverse strand, counting down.
CGGACCGAACACCTCGTCCTGATGAAGGCTCATTTCCGTCCCCACCTTGTCGATCAAGGTCGGGCCAAGGTAAAATCCTTCGGGATAGTCGGAGACCTTCGTCTTGCGCCCGTCGACGACAATCTCCGCTCCCTCCGCCTCCCCTTTGTCGATGATCCGCTTCACCCGGTCCCGGTGCTCCGGTGAAATCACCGCCCCCATCGTGCCTCCCGGCTCCCGGTCGGTCGGCCCCACCCGGATCGACCGGGCCGCCTCCGCCATCTCCGGAATAAATGATTCCGACGCCTTGCCCACCGCGATCGCCGTCGATCCGGCCATGCACCGCTGCCCTGCGCAGCCAAACGCGGAATCCACCATTCCGTCCACGCATTTCGGAATCTCCGCGTCCGGCATCACCACCACGAAATTCTTCGCCCCTCCCGCCGCCTGCACCCGCTTCCCGTGCTTGGTTCCCGTCTCATGGATGTACTTGGCCACCGGCGACGAACCGACAAACGAAATCGCCGCAACCTTGGGATGGGTCAGCAACGCGTCCACGCACTCCCGCCCCCCGTGCACGATGTTCATCACTCCCTTGGGAAGTCCCGCCTGCTCAAACAGCTCGACCAGCCGGATCCCCGTCAACGGCACCTTCTCGCTCGGCTTGAACACAAACGTGTTTCCACACGCAATGGCCAGCGGGTACATCCACATCGGAACCAGGGCGGGGAAATTGTACGGGCAAATCCCCACGCACACCCCGACCGGCTGTCGGACCATCTCGCAGTCGATGCCCCGGGCCACGTTTTCCAACACTTCCCCCTTGAGCAATTCCGTGACCGCGCAGGCATATTCGACCACCTCGATCCCCCGCCGCACATCCCCCCGGGCTTCCTGGAGGGTCTTCCCGTGCTCCCGGGTCACGCTCCGGGCCAGTTCCTCGAACGCATCCTCCAACAGCATCTTGTAGCGGAACAAGATCCGGATCCGCTCCACCGGCGGGGTTTGCCACCATCCCTCGAACGCATCCGCCGCCGCCTGCACCGCCTGGTCAACCAGATCCGGGCCGCACATTGGCGTGGCGGAAATCTGCTCGCCCGTAGAGGGATTAAACACCGGGGTAAAGGACGCCACCTCGGGAGTCGTCCATTCGCCATTGATAAAGTTGGGACAAGGCAGGAGTTGAGATGCGGTAGTCATGATGGGGTTCCTTTTTTTAACTCTAACCAAATACTAGTCGGATAACAGGGAAAAAGTGTGATGCCTTAACGGCTCGCTGTTAAGCACGCTGGAAAGCATCGCCACCCCCTGTTCAGTGAAGGCCATGGGCCGGTAGCGTGTACCGCCCCGAGGGTCGGTTTTTGAGGTCACAAAATGTGACCTCAAAGCTGCAAACTCCTTGTCATCAATGACAAAGGCGAAGTCCTCAGGAAACCTCGCCTCGTTTCGCTTCACCGCTTGTTTCAAAGCTTTGGTCGGTACGCCATACAGCTCCGCCAAGTCACGATCCAACATCACCTTCTGCCCGCGCAGGGCGAGTATTTTGGACTCGATGCGCTCTACCGGTATGAGCTCTTTAGCCATACGAGTTAACCTTATTTCCTATCGTATTTTGTCGCGCCAAACTTGAACCTCAAATCTTAACGCAGATTTCATCCGCAACCCATGATGTAGCCGCCCACGACTTGTCCAGCCGTAGCGCACGAAGGCGTACGGGGGCGGCTGCCGGGCCCAGCGTGCCCGGCTACAACATGAAGGCTTTTTTGTATCATCTCGTTATGAAAGACTCTAATTCAACTGTGTATCGTTCTCTTCAGCAAATCCGGTCAACGGCATATCGCCTCCCCTACGCCTTTGCTCGCCATGGCGAGTCAAGCCGCAGGCGGCTGCGGATGATGAAGCGGTCAGGCCGTTGCTTCCTCATGACGTAGCCGCTCACGGATGGGCCGGGATCGGCTCCATTTCACCTTTGGACAACTTCTCCTGATAGTCCCTCCATGACATCTCAGGCTTATCGGTTTCGACATCGACCATGGTAATGCACTGGTCGACCGGACAGACGATCGAGCAAAGGTTGCAGCCCACGCATTCCGCCTCCTTGATTTCGGGGATGGGCTTCCCGGGCAGGCGGCCAGGGCCGAGCCCAACCTTTAAATCCTCCGGCTTGGTGAGGGCAATCGCCTGATGGGCTCCGTCTTCACAGGCCACAAAACAAAGGTTGCAACCGATGCACTTGTCGTAATCGATCGAGGCAATCCGCTTGTAGTTCAAGTTCAGGACTTCCCACTTGTTGACGCTCTTCACCGCCAACCCCCGCAGGTCGTTCACCGAGGCCATGCCTTTGCGGTCGAGGAAGTCGTTGAGGCCATCGATCATGTCCTCCACGATCCGGAACCCGTAATGCATGATCGCCGTGCAGACCTGCACGCTCGTTGAGCCCAGCGCGATGAATTCCGCCGCGTCCTTCCAGTTCGAAATCCCCCCGATTCCCGAGATCGGCAACCCGACCTCCGGATCCGCCGCGCACTCATGCAACATATTCAACGCGATGGGCTTGACCGCCGGACCGCAATACCCGCCGTGCGTGCTCATCCCCTCCACGTAGGGCTCCGGACACATCCGGTCGAGATCGACCTGGGTGATGCTGTTGATCGTGTTGATCAGTGAAATCGCATCCGCTCCCGCCCGCTTCGCCGCCCGGGCCGCATGGGCCACACTGGTGATGTTCGGGGTCAGCTTCACGATCACCGGAATTTGCGCCACCTCCATCACCCAGCCCACGATCGTTTCAATCACGTCCGGATTCTGCCCCACCGCCGACCCCATCCCCCGCTCGCACATTCCGTGCGGACACCCAAAGTTCAGCTCCACCCCGTCCGCTCCGCTATCCAGCGAACGCTTCATCATGTCGTGCCAGTTTTCCCGCGTGTCCGTCATCAGCGACGCAATCACCGCATGGTTCGGCCACCGGTCCTTGCACTCCTTGATCTCCCTGAAATTCGTCTCGATCGACCGGTCGCTGATCAGCTCGATGTTGTTGAACCCCACCATCCGCTGCCCGAACAGGTCGAGCGACGAATAACGGGAACTTACATTCACGATCGGATCGCCGATCGTTTTCCAGACCACCCCACCCCACCCCGCCTCGAAGGCGCGGTGGCACTGGTAGGCGGTATTCGCGGGCGGCGCCGAGGCCACCCAGAACGGGTTCGGGGACTTGATTCCGGCTAGATTGATGCTGAGGTCGGCCATGATCGTTCCTCTCCTGGGTTAGGCTCCAAAAAATGCTTGTTCCAATTCCGGGACACGTACCGGCTTGTCGAATCCTGATCCTGTCGGCTTGCCGATCGCCCCCAACCGGGTCGCCTGCACCGGCCCCTCGACCGTCTCCCCCGCCAACGCCCGGTGAATGCCGCGGGCCGCCTTCTTGCCGTCAGCCACCGCATTCACCACCTCGCGGCCCCCGTTGATCGCATCCCCGCCCGTAAACACCTTGGGCAAGTTGGTCTGCATCGTCGCCGGGTCGCAAACGATTTTGCCTGAACGGTCCAGCTCAAGGCCCGGCAGCAGCTTGTTCAACAAATTCACCTGCTTCTCCTGGCCCAGCGCCTTGATCACCATGTCGCAGGGCAGGTCGAACTCCGATCCCGCCACCACCTTTACCCCGCCCTTCCCGTCCGGCTCGGTCCGGGCCAGTCGAATTCCCGTCACATGTCCCTGCCCGAGAATCTCCACCGGCAGGGCGTGAAACAGAAACGAGCACCCATCCTTCTTCGCGATGTCGTACTCGTAGGAATAAGCAGGCATATCGTTCTCCCCCCGGCGGTACACGATCTTCGCGTCATCCGCCCCCAGCCGCTTGGCCTGGGTCACCGCGTCGATCGCCGTGTTCCCGCATCCGATCACCACCACCCGCGCTCCCACCGCAACCTGATCCAGTGGCTTGGTGTGGATCTCCTCGATAAACTCCAACGCCTCGAAGACCTCCGGCAGATCCTCGCCCGGAACGTCCAGCCGGTAGGTGTGGCCAAGCCCGATGCCGAGGAACACCGCGTCGTGCGACGCCAGCAGATCCTCCATCGTCACATCCTTCCCGACCTCCACCCCCGTCTTGATCTCCACCCCCAGCGACTTCACCAGCTCCACCTCCTTCAAGCTCACCTCCGGCGTCAGCTTGTAGTAGGCGATTCCGTACGTATTCAATCCCCCCGCTTCCGGCTTCTTCTCGTAGATCGTCGCGTCATACCCCAGCCGGGCCAGCTCTGCCGCGCAGCCGAGACTGGCTGGACCCCCGCCCACCAGCGCCACCTTCTTGCCCAGCTTCTTCGCGGCTGGCTTCAAGACCTGGATGTCGTTGTCCATCACATGATCCACCGCGTACCGCTGAAGCCGCCCGATCTTGATCGGTTGCTTGTCCCGGTCCAGCATCACGCACGCCCCCTCGCACAACACCGAGGTCGGACACACCCGGGCGCAGCTCGCCCCCAGCACATTCGACTCCAAAATCGTCCGCGCCGACCCGGTCAAATTGTGGTTCGCGATCTTCTTGATAAATCCCGGGATATCGATCCCCGTCGGGCAGGCCATGATGCACGGCGCGTCAAAACAATACAAACAGCGGTCCGCCTCCACCTTTGCTTCTTGCGGGGTATACTTCGGCTCGATTTCCGCCAGGTTCTCCGCCGCTTGCTCGGCTGTCACTCGGGGTTTCAGGTTCATGCGTTCTCCTTCATTCGTCACAGTTCGAGTTTCGCGTAGGGAAGTCCATGGGCTTCGGCCACCGCTTGATACGTAATGCCTCCCTCGTGCGTATTGACCCCCGGCACAAGCTCCGGCACCTGCTGAATCGCCGCCTCGAAGCCGAGGTTCGCCAGTTTCAGGGCATAGGGAATCGTCGAGTTGGTCAGGGCGAGGGTTGCCGTCCGCGCATACGCGCCCGGCATGTTCGCCACGCAATAATGCACCGTGTCCTCCTCGACATAAATGGGATGCTCATGCGTGGTCGCCCGCGAGGTTTCGGCGCACCCCCCCTGGTCGATCGCGATGTCCACAAACACCGCCCCCGGTTTCATCACTCGCAGCATGTCCCGGCGGATCAGTTTCGGCGCCTTCGCCCCCGGCACCAGCACCGCCCCAATCAACAGATCCACATTCGGCAAGTGATCGAGCAGGTTCTGCTCGTTGGAAAAAAGCGTATGGGCGCTCTTGTGCATGGTGATGTCGAGAAACCGCATCTTCTCCAGATCCACCTCAAGAATGGTCACATCCGCCCCGATCCCCGCCGCCACCCGTCCCGCGTTCACCCCCGCCGTCCCTCCCCCGATGATCATCACGTTCCCCGGCATCACCCCCGGCACCCCGCCCAGCAAAACCCCTTTGCCCCCCTGGGCCTTGCTCAAATAAAACGCCCCCACCAGCGCGCTCATCCGCCCCGCGATCTCGCTCATCGGCTCCAGCAGCGGCAAACGACGTCCCACCTGCACCGTTTCATACGCGATGCTCGTCGTCCCCGACGCCTGCAGCCGCTCGGTCAACGGCTTGTCGGCGGCCAGATGCAGATAGGTGAACAGCGTAAGGCCCTTGCGGAGGTAGCGATACTCCGGCTCCACCGGCTCCTTGACCTTGATCACCATCTCCGCCCCCCATGCATCCTCCGGCCCCGGCACGATCGTCGCCCCCGCCGCGACATACTGCTCATCCGGGAATCCGCACCCGTCCCCCGCTCCGGTTTGCACCAGAACCGTATGTCCGGCCTGAACCAGCATGCGGGCCCCGGCGGGCGTACAGGCCACCCGGTTCTCCTTCACCTTGATTTCCCTCGGAATGCCAATGATCATAAAACTTCCTTCGGTTCAGAGCTTGGTTTCGCGTAACACATCAAAGCACACACCCTTCGATCAGGATCCGCCCAGCGCGACATCAAGCACGTCGAGCAGGAAGTCGATGTCCTCGTGGGTCACGCACATCGGCGGGGTAATGCGGATGATGTTTCCGTTCAATCCCCCTTTGCCCACCAGCACCCCCAGCTCCCGGCACCGCTCAAACACTTTCGCGCACGCCTCCTTGTCCGGTTCCTTCGTGTTCCGGTCCTTCACAAACTCCAGGGCCACCATCAACCCCTTGCCCCGCACGTCCCCGATCACCGGATACCGCTCATGCAGCCGCCGGAACCCCGCCAGCAACCGCTCGCCCAGCTCCCCGCACTTCGCCTGAAGGTTGTCGCGATCGATCACCTCCAAGACCGCCTTCCCGATCGCGCACGACACCGGGTTCCCCCCAAACGTATTGAAATGGATGCGCTGGGAAAGCGTCGCCGCGATCTCCGGCGTGGTCACCACCGCTGCCAGCGGCGCCCCGTTCCCGATGCTCTTCGCCATCGTCACAATGTCCGGAATCACCCCCTGGGTTTCGAAACCCCAATACTTCTCGCCCGTGCGGCCGAAGCCCGCCTGCACCTCGTCCGCGATGCATACTCCGCCCGCCTCCCGCACGATCCGGTACGCTTCCTGAAGGTACCCGTCCGGGAACACCACCACCCCGCCCACACCCTGGATCGACTCCGCGAAAAAGCCCGCCACCTTCCCCGGCGTCGCAAACCGGATCATCTCATCGAGGTCCGCCGCATACTTCCGGCCCGCCTCCGGATCCTCCGCCCCCCACCGGCCCCGGTACGTGTCCGCATGCAACGCATGATGGACCCCGAAACTGTGCGGAACATTAAACTTCCACGTCCCGTGCGCGGTCAGCCCCATCGTCGACGCCACCCCGCCATGGTACGCATTCCGCAACGCCAGCACATCGTAGTTCCCCGTGTACAGCCGGGCCATCAGCAGGGCGAGGTCGTTCGCCTCCGACCCCGAATTCACGAAGTAACACACCTTCAAATTGCCCGGCATCTTCGAGGCCAGCATCTCCGCATATTCCGCGATCACCGGGTTCAGGTAAATCGTCGTCGTGTGCGAAATCGTCTCCATCTGCTTGCGGGCCGCCTCCACCACATACGGATGGGCATGCCCCACGCTCACCGTCACGATCCCCCCGAACGCATCCAGGTACCGGCGCCCCGTCTCGTCGTACACATACTGCATCGACCCCTCGACAATCATCAGCGGCTCCTTGTAATAAAGGAACAGCCCCGGATTCAGGTAGCTCTTGCGCAGGGCGAGGACCTGCTCCTTGCTGAGGCCCGTGTAGGGCTGGGGCTGGTGATGATACGCAGGCATTTCCGGTGACTTCATGATTTTTCCTTTCCCGATGAAACAAACGTCATCAATACATAATATAGGGCAAACGCGAGCAGGAACCCGGTGAACCACGCATAATGGTAAAGGTTCGTCCAGAACGCCCCCGCGTCCACCCGTTCAGAAACCTGACTAAGAAATCCCGGAATGTTCGGCAGAATCGCCACCACCAGCGCGATCAGGGCCATCGGATTCACCCCGTTCGTGTAGCGGTACGAACCGTCCACCCGGTACAAATCCACCAGGTTGTAGCGCGTCCGACGGATCACAAAATAATCGCACACCAAAATCCCCCCGATCGGACCCAGCAACGCCGAATACCCGATCAACCACGTAAAAATGTAACCGCTCGGATCCGACACCAGCTTCCACGGCATCATCAAAATCCCCACCACCCCCGTAATCACCCCGCCCACCCGCAAACTGATCCGGCGCGGCAGGAAATTCGAAAACGCCGTCGACGGCGCCACCACGTTCGCCGCCAGGTTCGTGGTCAACGTGGCCAGGGTCAGCGCGAACATCGAGATGATCATCAACCCGATGCTGTCAAACCGCGACAGCAACTCCACCGGATCCCAGATCGTTTCCCCGAAAATCACCACCGTCGCGCTCGTCACCGCCACCCCGATAAACGCGTAAAACGGCATCGTCGTGTTCAGCCCCAGAAACTGCCCCACCATCTGGTCGCGCTGGCTCTTCGCCTCCCGGGTAAAGTCCGGAATGTTCAACGAAAGCGTGGCCCAGAACCCCACCATCGCGGTCAGGCTTGGAAAGAAAAACTTGAAAAACTCCCCTCGCGTTTCAAACCCCGACGGCTGCGTCAGCATCGGCCCGAAACCATCCGCCTTTACATACGCCCAGATCAAAAGGGCAAACCCAAGCCCCACCAGCAGCGGAGCCCCCAGGTTCTCCACCCACCGGATGCTTTCCATACCTCGCCAAAAAATGGCCAGATTGATCGCCCAGAACAGCAGGAAGCACAAAAACTGCGCGACATTCACATCCACATACTGACCGCTCAAAAAACCGATCACCGCCGTATCCGCCAGCCCCGGCCATTGCAGCAGGGCCAGTTTGTAAATCGCAAATCCTCCGATCCACGTCTGGATCCCGAACCACCCGCACGCCACGATCGCCCGCAACACCGACGCCGCATGCGTCCCGTAAATCCCAAACGACGCCCGGCAATACACCGGAAACGTAATCCCGTACTTCGTCCCCGCATGCCCGTTCAGGATCATCGGAATCAGCACAATCAAATTCCCCAGCGCCACCGTCAGAATCGCCTGCCACCAATTCATCCCCCCGGAAATCAAGCTGCTCGCCAGCATATACGTGGGAATACACACCGACATCCCCACCCACAAATGAGCAATATCCACCATCCCCCATCGACGCGCCGACGACGAAACCGGCGCCAGATCCTCATTAAAAAGCGGGCTGTCGACAATCAACGCCCGCTCCGCCACCGACAAGTCCGACTGAATCTCCGCGCTCATAGACCTTTAACAATCCCTCCCTGAACGGGTTGGCTCCTCCGACGTAACTCCCGTCGGTTTGGTATGATATCCACGCACGGCCTGCATTATGCGACCATGCGCAAAATCCCGTCAACTCAAATCAGGGAAAACATGACCCCCAACATGACATTTCTTTTACAACTCTTTTACGTCATGATGACACACGAGCTCGCCTTCTGGCGTTGAATCGCCTTGGATACGAAAGGAACGACTCCAATCGATCCATCGCCTCAACCCAGGAGAAACGACCATGAATGCAACTCGAACCACCCTCCGCAGGCTCGCCTGCCTCCTTGCCTTCGCCGCCATGCTGCCCGCCGCATCCGCCCGCGAAGTCACCTGCCGCATCGAAGTCGACCGAACCTTGCTTCCTGCCAACACCACCGCCAATGCCGTCATCAAAGTAACCCTTGAAGCGCCCGACGCCCCCACCGCCGCCGCCCGGACCCCGGTCAACCTTTGCATCGTCCTCGACCGTTCCGGATCCATGAGCGGAGCCAAAATCGAACATGCCCGACTCGCCGCGATCGAGGCCGTCCGGCGACTTCATCCCGACGATATCTTCTCCCTCGTCACCTACGACAGCTCCATCGAAACCGTCATCCCCGCCCGCCATCCCCGCGACCTCGAATGGATCGAGGATCAAATCCGCCGCATCCAGCCCCGTGGCATGACCGCCCTCTTCGGCGGAGTGAGCCAAGGCGCCGCCGAAATCCGCAAACACCTCGACGGCCGGTTCATCCACCGCATCATCCTCCTCTCCGACGGCATCGCCAACGTCGGCCCCGGCACCCCCGAAGATCTCGGCCGCCTCGGCGACTCCCTCCTTAAAGAAAACATCCATGTGTCCACCATCGGCGTTGGCCTCGACTACAACGAAGACCTCATGACCCGCCTCGCCCTCCGCGCCGGCGGCAACACCTACTTCGTCGAAGACAGTGCCGACCTCCCACGCATCCTCGCCTCCGAACTCGGCGAGGCCCAGCGCGTCGTCGCCCAGCGCGTCATCCTCGAACTCCTCCTCCCCGAAGGCATCCGCCCCGTCCGCGTCATCGGTCGTGAAGGTCGCTTGGAGCACCGCCGCGTCGAAGTTCCACTCCATCAACTTCACGGCGGACAAAGCCGGTTCGCGCTCGTCGAAGTCCAAGTCCCCCCCCAGTCCCCCGAGGCCACCCTCGAACTCGCCCGCGCCCGCATCACCTACGACGACATCGCCACTGAACGCCAGATCCGCACCTCCGAACAAGCCGTCAGCGTCCAATTCTCCGCCCGCAGCGAAGACGTCGAAGCCTCCGCCAACCTCCAGGTCAACCTCGACCTCCTCGAAAACCGCCGCGCCGAAGCCCAAGCCGAAGCCATTCGCCTCAACGACGAAGGCCGCCGCCAGGAAGCCGCCACCCTCATGCGCGGAGTCGCCGAGGATTTCGATCGCGTCGGCAACGCCCTCCACGCCCCTGCCGCCGTCCAAGCCGGCCGCGAACTTTCCGTCCAAGCCGAAGTCCTTGAAGAACGCGGCCTCGACAGCCGGCAAAGAAAAGTCTTCCGCGCCGAAAGCTATCAAACCATCATGCAACAAAAGTAATCCATACCCACCCCAAACCTCCGCCCCTCGCGCCCGCCTGCGGTCCGGGGGGCGGATCTCCCCCACCCCCCATGAGACTCCGCTACATCCTTTGGTACATCCTCCTCATGGTCGTGCCCGCCCTCTTCCTCGCCCTCATGGCCGGAAAGTCCCTTCGCCTCGAACAACAACGCCTCGCCGCCATCGCCCGCGAAGCCCTCTACGAACGAGCCGCCACCCACGCCGACACCCTCGACCTCCTCGTCACCGAAACCCTCGACACCCTCCTCGACGCCTTCGCCGCCCTCGACATTCGCGACCCCTCCGCCATCCATGCCTGGATCTCCCGCCAGCCCCTCGTTCGTCACGCCTTCCACTGGCACCCCCTCAACGGCCTCCTCCTCCCCGACCCCGCCTGGCCCACCCCCTCCGAAACCGACTTCCTCCAGCGCTACCATGCCCTCTTCACCTCCCGCACCCCTTGGCCCATCGACCCTCCCACCGAGGAAGCCGCACCTCCCCCTCCCTCCAGCCCTCTCGTCCGCGCTCGCCAGGAACTCGCCCGCTCCGTGCGCATCGCCCCCTCCGACCTCGAATCCTACGCCCCCCCC